>NZ_JAOQKE010000022.1:0-52946 GCF_025567005.1 Muricoprocola aceti | reverse complement strand
CTCTCCTCATTACTCGCGAAAATTAATTTTAATCCAGTTCAAAATCAACATACTAGCTAATCTATCCCTTTTACTGTTTTATAAGGTCAGTTCCTTGAATGCATGCTTCCGGAAAACAAAGTTTTCCGGAAGATACTCGTCTTTTTTAGAATCTTTCAAGGTTGTTTCACTGTTCAATTATCAAGGTTCTTTGCTGTTATTCTCATCAGCAGCAACTTTTATATCATATCACTGCTTTTTAAGTTTGTCAACAACTTTTTTATTTATTTTTCAATCTTTCGATTGAAGCTTTGTGTTTCTTGCTGTCTCTCTCAGACAGCTTCATTATATTATCATCCGTCCCAGCATTTGTCAACAGCTTTTTTCATTTTTTTACAAAATCCTTTTATTTGCTTTTATTTCTTGTCGTTCATAAAAATGTCGAAATCAATTTAATCCATGGTCATGCATCTTGTATTCCAGATTAATCCTTCCCCGGAAATGTAGAACGCAATCAAATCCGTGGTCATGCAGCTTGTATTTCAAATTAATCCTCCCCCGGAAATATAGAAGTCTCATAAATCCGTGGTTATGATTTGAATATACACGTCAAATATACCCAAAAAAATCAGAACCAAACACTCTCCCCCAGTTTATTTGCAAATTTAAAATCATTTCCGCTTATCCTAATAATAGTAATGCCAGAAGGGACGGTAAAAAAACCACAAACACCGTCCCCAATAGTTGCGCCGCAGCCAAATGCTTCTGCCAGCGCCACTGCTACTTTGATAGCGCTATAAACATCGTTGCACTGTCCCATATCCATGATACGTGGCAGTCCCCCGATCGTTCCCAGATCCAGATCGTTGAAACGGTATTTTCCACAGGCCAGCATGAGGATCATGGTATCATCAGGTGTCAGTTTTACGAAGTCGTATAATAGCTTCTGCCTTTGTGGATTCCATCACATCCTGCTACCAGAAAGAAATGACGGATCGCTCCAGACTTTACAGCGTCAATCATCTGATCTGCCACCTGCAACACTGCTCCATGGCTGAATTCGGTCATTACATTGGTGCCGCCATTGATTCCGGTAAATTCCCGGTCTTCTGCATAACCGCCCAGTTCCAATGCCTTCTCAATCACTGGCATAAAGTCTTTTTCTTCGCCAATGTGCGTTACTTCCAAATAAGATACATATTCTGTTCCATTTCACTTCCTCCTGATTCATTCATAATTTGGAGATATTAGTGCATTTCCTCCCCCATGGAAAGAAGTTATATTTCTCTACACTCACATCTTGTGTCTGAATTATAAAATATTTTCTCCTCAAGATCTGTGGTTAATACCACAAACAAAATTTTTATATAAAAAGATGAGATGTCTCAAAATCAGACACCTCATCCTCTCAACATACTATTTATTTTTTCTGATCAACCGCACTTCTTATGACTGTTGTTTCTTTTCTCCACGGCGAAAAATCAACCGGAAAATCAGACGTACAAACGGACCGCAGTAAAACATCTGATAGCAGATTGCCATTGGGAAGTTCATCGCCCAGGTACGAATCCACTCTCCAAAAGATGGTTTCTTAAATAAGACCGTTGCAATCAGACTCATGGTTGGGCACATAATGCAGCAAATGCAGATAGAAATCGCATAGGTGATAAACTGTGGTCTGTCCGTTGGTCTCATCACCTTGAATGCCAGCATAGCCGCCAACTTACTGACTACAAAAAATTCCAGCACAAAAGCAATCGGTGCCATGAATATCAGTTCATGTGTGGCTGCAAGGAATGTGAAACCGCTCACGGTTCCTCCTGTATTCAGAGCTACATTGTATACGATCATTCCGTATACCATGACTGTCGCCATAATGGCAGTAAAAATAACATCTTCAAATTTTGTTTTTGGCATAAAATATCCTCCTTATGATAATAATACACTGTGTCTTTGACTTCTGTGTTGTTCGTTATCATCCGGAGGATGTGCGTTTCCAATATAAACCTAAATCAAACCTTGTTATCCTATCACAGCTTTTTGGAAAATGCAAGTAATTTTATTTCTTTTTTCCAAGCTCCCAGAAAGCAACTGCACTGGCCGCTGCCACATTCAAGGAATCCACTCCATGAGACATCGGTATTTTCACCGTATAATCACATTCTGCCATAGTCGCTGATACCAGTCCATCTCCTTCTGTCCCAAGCAGTATGGCCAGTTTCTCTTCTGATGCCAGTTTCGGATCGTCAATAGCCACCGAATCATTGCGCAGTGCAAAAGCAGCTGTACGAAATCCTGCCGCTTTTAATGCCTGCATTCCCTCCTGTGGCCATGCTATATTTTTATCCAGTATGGTCCATGGAATCTGAAATACAGTCCCCATACTCACACGAATCGCCCGGCGATACAATGGATTGCTACATCCGGCCGTAAGAATTACTGCATCCATATTCAAAGCCGCAGCTGAACGAAAAATTGCTCCCACGTTCGTAGGATTCACCACCTCTTCCAGCACAGCAATTCTTCTGGCTCCCCTGCAAATCTCTTCCATTGTCGCCAGCCTTGGACGATACATGGCACAAAGCATACCACGGGTCAGTGCAAATCCAGTCAGCTTCGTCAACACTTCGAATTCCGCTGTGTACACAGGTACCTGGCTGCATTTTTTCAGCACCTCCATCACTTCCTCTGTTTCATTTTCAATCTGTCGCTTTTCAACCAGGCAGGACACAGGTACGCATCCGGCATTCAGGGCACGTTCTATCACTTTCGGACTTTCTGCAATAAACATTCCTTTTTTCGGATCTGCACGATTCAACAATTGATTTTCCGTCAGTCTGGCATATACGTCCAGTTCCGGTGCATCAAAATCTGTGATCTCTGTAATATTTCCTGTCATTTTATCTGTAATCATCATAATCTGCCGCCTTTTCATTTTCCCCAGTCCGGTAATCAATGTTGATTCCCGGCTGTACATTATATACAAAAACATGAAAGCAGACTCCCGCTCCCTGATCTTCTACTGATTCCGCCTCCATCTCTACACCAGATGCCACCAGATTCAAACCTTCAAAAATTGGTGTTACACGGTACAGCACATGTCCATCGGTCTCATGTACATAATCCGCCACTTCATTTTCAAATGGCAGCATACCATCTACATTCATGTAACGGGTTCCGGTAATCAGATTTTTCTCATTTGCATTCTCTCCTGCCAGCTGAAATCCGATCAGATGACAGCGATTGTATAAAGAGTCCTGATCCACGATATCATACTGCTTGTTTTTCCAGCCTGTCGGGTGAACCTCCTGAATGCTCTGCCGCTTCTCTGTAGGCATCAGCTCCTCGCAAATGTTCGCATAGGCCACGCCGCACCGCCCCAGCACATCCAGATCACTGTAGATCTCAAACGGTGTTGTGGTCAATTCATCATCGGTAAAATCCGGCACATTATCATTAAGCACCACATAAGGTTCTCCACTGTATTCCGGGACTTCATCCAGAGAAATGGTCGGTTCCCTGGTAATGCTCTCATAAACTCCATCAGCAAACCGAATCAGCTTTTCTGCCTGCTCCGGAGCAAGGGCCAGGGCACTGCACAAAGCCAGAAGCACAATTTTCAGTAGAGGATTTTTGATCTTCTTCTGCTTTTTCTTTCGGTAATTCTTATAGTATTTCTTTTTACTCATACTTTAGTTTCCTGTCTGTCAGATAAATATTTATAAAATCACTCAGAAGCACATATCATGTTCCACAGAATTTCGATTTGAACAAAATCGGGTCATGTCTTCTATTTTCTAAAACACGACCCGAAACATTTTTCCTGAAAATTTGTATCTATTCTATACCTTCATAAATGCAATGTGTTCTGAAGCATTGCAAAACTTCTTTCTAGTCCTCCCATGGACGGATGCGGTATGTCACTCCCAGATCTTCGCAGATCTTGCGGCACTGAGCCTCTTCTTCTTTGGTCAGTGTGGTATCTACCGTTGTCAGCACCACATGTGGCACGTACTGTGTTGCTTCTTTCGCAAAGGCCAGCATAGCATCGAAAGACTGATCTCCAAACTTGCTGCGCACCAGTTCATGATAACGGTCTGCATTCGGTGTATTCAGGCTGATGGAGATGGTATCTACCAGACCTTTCAGTTCCGGTGTCACATCTCTTTTCCAGATCAGATTAGCCAGTCCATTGGTATTGATGCGAATCGGCTTCTGATAATTTTCTTTTACAAACTTTGCAATCTCCAGAAGTGCGTCCAGACGTTCTGTTGGTTCACCGTAACCGCAAAATACCACTTCTTCATATTCAGACAGATCAAATTTTGCAAATTCTGCCTTTACTTCTTCTACTGTCGGCTCATGCTCCAGCCACAGCGTCTGGTCATCATGAGTGACTGTATCCATATTCTGGCGCAGACAGAAAGTACAGGCGCATGGACAGCGGTTGGTCAGATTCACATACAGATTATTGTGTACCTTGTATAAAATAGTCATTCCTTTTTTCATATTGCATTCCTCTTTTCTGATAATATAAGTAATACCCTGCAGCTGCTTTATATCATGCATATTCGCTGGTATTTTTTACTTCAACGTATATAGTTCCTCTTCAAAACATACCCCATCTGTCAGCGGAAGATCCATCTCTATGGATCTCTGGATGCATTTCTTGATAAACTTCGATGCTTTCCGAACGGACTGGGTGAATTCCACGCCATTTACCGCATCCGCTGCAATAATCGCAGAGAAAATATCCCCTGTTCCCGATCTGGAGCTGCCAATCTTGTGGGTACGAATCAGTTCGTATCCTTTTCCCTTTTCCAGACAGAAATTGGATACGTAAGTCTTCTGTGGAATTCCGGTGATCACAATCTTTTCCGGTCCTATCTCTCCGATCTTCTCTGCCAGTTCCAGCAACTCTCTGGCAGTCCATTTTTCTTTATATGGTGTTCCTGTCAGGATACAGGCCTCTGTCACATTTGGCACTACAATATCTGCATAGCGCACCAGCTCAATCATCTGGCTGCACATCTCTTCCGTATAAGTCGGATAGGCTTTTCCATAATCGCCCATCACCGGATCAATAATGATGATGGTATCTTCTTTCTTAAAGTCACAGATAAACTTACTGACAATCTGGATCTGCTGCGCCGATCCCAGAAATCCAGTACAGATCCCCTTAAAATGTAGTTGTAGCTTCTTCCATTCCTCAATATAGGCCTGCATGTTGTCCGTATAGTCCGTGTAAAAAAAACTTTCAAATCCGGTGTGATTGGAAAAAATTGATGTCGGCAATGCACAACACTGCACCTTCAGCATAGAAATAATCGGCAACTGCACTGCAACCGAACACCGCCCGAATCCTGTATAATCATTAATTAATGCGATCTTTTTCTGATGGTTATGATTGGTCATAACACGTTCCTTCCTGTTTTCACAAATGTTTTTGCCTTGCGACTTTTCAGATACAGTCATACCTGATTAACCACTTTGCATATATTACACCACTTTCTACAAATAATCAAATGTCAGCCTGTAAAAAAAGTTTATGGTCAATCAGTAAAAATATACTCATCATCATGCTCTACGCTGCTGCATTTGCGTTGATGGTATCAATCACTTTTCGAATCCCCATCCATACAGTCATATCGGTAAATACTTCGACTACACTTCCCCGATCTGTAAATGGTGATTCCTGAAGAACAGAAAAATCTTTCAATATTCCGTTATGGACAATATATTCCACAATCTGATTCACAAAATAAATCTGCCTGTCATCAAGGCTTGTATTCGTCAAATATTCTGAGAATGCTTCTTTTGCCGCATTCATATCCAGACCTACGATCTCACGGACAAATTCACCAAGCGGCTTGCTTCCATATTCTTGTTCATAATCCTGTTTTGTTCCCACTTCCTGCCATAGTGCTTTCTCCAATGCAGCAACATCAGCCGGTGTCAGAGGCTGGTTTGTTTTTAATTTCGCAATTGCAATATTATCCTGATGTTGTCTGATGTAATATTCTGCGTTTGCTTTATAATTCTTAAGTTCATCATTTTCAAGTTCCGATTCATTCCATTCTATTGAGAGCAGTTCATCGGTAAAATTCGTATCATACCGTACATTCGAATGCGATAAATATTTCATCAAATTACGAAGTCTTTCTCTGATCTCTTCAAATTCATTAATTCCCGCTGTATCCACATAATCTGTATGTAAAATCATATTGATAAATTCAGACTGCGCCTGAATCTCAGGAATATTAGCCACACTGGCAATCCCCGCAACCTTTTTATGCAAATCCGAACGAGCTCTTGTATACTTCTTACCAACCAGATAAGCCAGTTCTATTCCATACATAAGTGCATCAAAACGGACAGCACTCGCTTCGTCTCCATCCGGTAATATGAGCGGTGCAACTTCTTCCCGGACAATTAAAGTATCCTCGTATGTGAGCGCATTATAATTTTCTTCTGAGGAATACAGAGCCACATATTTCAGATGCTGGCGAACCGCAAAATTATCCCTTGGTAATTCCTGTACTTTCTCAGCCATTTGCTTCACCAACGCATTACGGTATGCAATCAGTCGTTCAATCTGATATTCGATATTCTGAAGCTTATAGGAAATCTCGAACTTCAAATTAAAAATAGCTCCCTGAAGCGCAATCATGTTCGCTGTTGCTTTTCCCTTATTCATTCGGAAAAACTCAAAATTACCGCAAAAATCAAAAATATAAAACTTCTTCTTATCTTCTCCATCAAGTAGCTCAGGACATAGTCTTGTTCCCCGTCCAATCATCTGCCAGAATTTTGCTTTACTCATTACTTTTTTAAAGAATACCAGGTTCAGTACCTCCGGTACATCAATACCGGTATCCAGCATATCTACTGAAATTGCAATCTGCGGCATTTTCTTTGGATCAGCAAATTCATCAATGGCGCTCTGTGCATAGGTCATATAATTGTCTATTACCTTTGCATAATCTGGGAGATGTGGATATTCTTTATGGAACACTTCCAGAATCTTTTCTGCATGCGCATGACTTTTTGCAAAAATAATAGTCTTGCCAAGTTTCTGTCCATACTCAATCTTAATTCCTTCTGTCATCAGTATATTTAATACCTGTCTTATCGTATCTTCATTAAAGATCCAAGTATTCAGCGCCGAAGAACTGATTGCTTCCGGTAAATCTCCATGCTCATCTTCAAACGTTTCCTCATATGCTTCTCTGTCTTCTTCTGATAATTCATCGTAAACTATACCTTGCTCAATGAATTTCAGTTTTGATTCCACCGAAACATAATCTACCAGATATCCATCTTTTACTGCCTGCGCCAGATCATATCCATATGTCGGGACACCATTTTCCAGTTCAAATACTTCATATGTATTTTTATCGATTTCATCCTTTGGCGTGGCTGTAAGACCAACCAATGGTGCATCAAAATAAGAAAAAATATCTCTGTACTTGTTGTAAATGGATCTGTGTGCTTCATCACAGATCACAAGATCAAAATGGCCACAGGTAAATAATTTTCCATCACTGTCACTTACCGTATCGATGCAATTCATCATTGTCTGATAAGTAGAGAAAACGCAACGTGCATTGTAGTTATCTTTTTCTTCAACAAGATTAGCGCATGACAAATTCTCCGAGAACATATTCACAAAACTTCTTTTTGCCTGTGTGACAAGTGAATTTCTATCTGCAAGAAAGAGAACATTCTTTACCCAACCAGCGTCTAGCAAGCACTTACACAGCGCAATCACTGTTCTCGTCTTACCAGAACCGGTTGCCATGACAAGCAGTGCTTTTCTCCGGTTCTTTTCATCAAAACTACTGCACACTGCTTTGACTGCTGCCTCCTGATAATATCGTCCGGCAATATTTTTATCTACAGTAACGTGCTTCAGGCTTGTCCGCATTGTCAATAAATTGAACCATTTTTCCAAATCTCTTTTTGAATAAATAACAGAACACTTTCTCTCCGGATATTGTCCATCAATAATATGGGTTTCAAATCCGTTTGTAAGGAAAATAACCGGCCTTCTCTTATATTCTTGTTCTAACAGATCTGCATAAAGCTTCGCCTGCTGCCTTCCCTTTGATACATCTACACAGGTCCTTTTTGCTTCTATTATTGCTAATGGTCGATGCATATCATCATAGAGTACATAATCCGCAAATCCAATTTCTGATTTATTCGGCATTCCCGGAATCTCTACTTCGTTTATCCAGTCCTTGCCTTCTGTCCATCCTGCATCTGTCAGCATTGCATCAATATAAAGCTTTCTTGTCTTATATTCTGATAAATCAAGCGGCTTAGGAACGTAGGTCGACTGCTGCTCCTGTCTGCGGGCAGATAATTCTTCCTTTAAGGATGCATTTTCGGCAATTAATTTCTGTAAATCCAGTTCCTTCTGGGCAGACTTCTCCTGTTCTTTTACCAAATCTGCTTTTGTTGTCTCAGCCGCCTCTCTTGATTTCTTTGCATTCTCTATTCTGGAGGTAATGATTGTCTTATCAAAAGAATGTTCTTCATATCTGTCTGAATAACAGCAGGCAACAAAATCCAAATAGATAAACAGATTTTCAAGGCAGAGCATTGCCTCGTCCCGCCCTAATTTCTTATTACTATGAGCCACATTATTTCCGCATCTCCTGATATAATCCATGCGTTTCCACAGATCTTGTCCTACAATCTCCCGGTACTCCTCCGCATTCATAAGACTTTGCAGATTATCCTGATACGGCATTTCCAGTTCAGAATCCACCGAATACATCCACTTAATTGCAAACTCCATGGCTCTGCGGCAATTGATAATACTGGCTTCCGGATCCATAAGAATCAACTTCTCCGCCGATATCGCCACATCTGCAAACCTTGAGAACTTTGATTCTGCTTTTAAATAATCAAAATTCGTTATCATAGGGCACCTCCCTGTAACTATTGCTTACTATCCTACAGATATAATAACTTCAAGACTGTAAAATTGGACTGGTTTATCAGAGTTCGCAATGTGCATTTTTTGCACATTGCTCTCTTACTAATTCATTCTCTTTGAAATCATTATTCACATGTCTTGTGATAATAGTTCTGTCCACTTGAAAAAGTTCAGTCATCTGAGACTGGTAAGCCATACTGTTTCATTTTCAACAGGCACTGTCAATTTTATTTCATTATCTTTTGTTTCAAAGATCATTATTTCTGTCGCCACCCTCTAACTACCTCTCTTTCTCCAAACTTTGATTTGTTGACTTGTTCCAATACTCCCTCAAGTTTCTTCTGCTCAGAAATCGGTGGACAGATAACCTCTATATTCTTCAAACGTTCCTTAGATATGTTTGACATAGATTTCGCTGATCCACCAGAGATACCTTGAATAACCGGCCTAAACTCTCTATTATTGATTAATTGCCACAGGAATATGGGCGTCATTCGCTCGTTTGTGACTAAGCGAAATATCAAATCTGGCATCATAAGTTTTTCTGGTGTTTCGAAAACATAGGCTGCCATTCCAACAAGATCAGGTGTATTCTTTCTTGAAAAAAGCAAATCTCCTCTATGCACCTCGACAGATTCCACAAACTGCTTCTCATCCAAGAGAGCTTTATTTTCATATGGTCTGTAATCCCCATATGTTGCAGCACTTAACTTAAGAATTGCCGGAAATGCGCCTTCTCGTGCATTACTATCACATGTAAAGCTTTTTCCATTATCAATTCTTTCCAGACATTCCGACAGTTTTACAACATCCCATCCTTTCGGATTCTTTATTGAATCTCCAAACAATTCGACAAATCGGGCTTTTATCAAATCATCTAAACGCTGGATCTCTTGTTTACGTTCACTTATTATTTTCGAAATCCGTTCAAGCACTTCTGCAATTTTTTCTTGTTTTCGTAAATTAGGGAATGGTATTACTGTATTTTCAAAGTCCTTTTTTACGATATGTTTCATCGTAGCACCATGAGTTTTTGTTTCCATTTCTCCTAATTTATGCTGTACCGCATAAACAAAATATGCTTTATTTACTTCGCATTGATCAAACAACACCTTAAATATATGTTGGTTTAACAACGCTCTTCCCTTGTTCCAAATATAGATTCCCAAACTCGCCGACCACGAGATCAATACATCACCATTATCAATTTCTATTTTTTCTGGATATTCTCCATCATAATAAGCCAAATCATAAGAATTACCCGTTAAATCTTGAATACGAATAATCGGCAAACCTTCTGTCCCTCGATCTTCTGGCTTAAACGCAAAACCATTTATATATGTAGCTATTTCACCTAACTTTTTATATTCCATCTAACATTTCCACAAATATAAATTTATATTTCCTTTCTTTCTTATTTTGACACTTTTGCATCTCTTCCCCCCTGAAACCTTGACTTCCCATGTAATCATGTTATGATTATTAACAGTCAACTTGTGACGGATTAAAGCTGGGTTCCCGAATGGGAGTAGGCATATTCATTGCTTAGAATCCTTTGCTCCTGGGGTTGACTATTTTTATAAATTCAACAACTTCTCCAGTTCGTCCATTTCCTTTCCAATTTCCATCTCGATCTCCCTGATATTTGCCATAATCTCTGATGTTGGTGGATATTCAACCGGTACATACTCAATTTCTTTATATTTATTGATACTAAGATCATATCCATTATCTACGATATCCTGTTTTGGCACCATGAAGGATTTGTCTGTACGTTTTCTGTCCGTTTCTTTATCCAGATTTCGGAATCTTTCGATGATGTCCGGGATATCGTTTTCTGCAACCGGGGTTCTCTTATCATCCAGGCTGTATCCATCTGCCGTCATATCATAGAACCAGACATGATCTGTTCCGCCATGTTCTGTTTTGGTAAAGATCAGAATCGCTGTGGATACTCCCGCATATGGCTTGAATACACCGGAAGGCATGGAAATCACTGCTTCTAATCTCTGATTTTCCACAATTTCTTTTCGGATATCTTTATGCGCTTTTGAGGAACCAAATAATACACCATCCGGCACGATGCAGGCGCATCTTCCCCCTATTTTTAACATACGAATAAATAACGCCAGAAACAGTAATTCTGTCTTTTTTGTCTTACAAACTTTAAGCAAATCTCCTGAGACCGACTCTGCATCCAGACTTCCTTTAAACGGTGGATTTGCAAGCACTAAGGAATACTTTTCTTTATCTGGATTCTGATCCGATAAACTGTCTCTATACTCAATAAATGGATTATCAATTCCATGGGTCATCATGTTCATAGCTCCAATACGAAGCATGGTTCTGTCCATATCATATCCATGGAACATATGATTCATATAATGCTCTTTTTTCTGCTTATCGAAAAAGATTTCTTCCTTCTTCTTTTCTTTCAGATATTCTCCTGCTGCCACCAGGAATCCCGATGTTCCACAGGCCGGATCACAGATCACTTCATCACTGGAAGGATCCATCATCTCTACCATCATACGGATAATATGTCTTGGTGTTCGGAACTGACCATTGCGCCCGGACTGTGCAATTTTGGATAAAAGATACTCATATACATCTCCACGCACATCTGCTGTCTGAATTTCATTCATTATCTTATAGATCTCATCTAAAGAATCTACTACTTTGGATAAGACAAGCGGTGTCGGCAATTTAAAAATGGCATCGTCCATATATTTAGAATAAGCACTGTTCTTATCACTGTGCAAGGTCTTTATAAAGGGAAATACCCATTCCTGTATGACCGAATACATTCTGTCCGCAGGAAAATCGTGAAACACAGACCACTTAAGCTGAGAGCCGTCAATCGTTCGTTCCCCAATCTTCACTTCCTCAGAAAACATACTCTCATATGGAAGCCCAAGCATTGCACTTTCTTTTGCTCTTGTATTATCAGAATCATCCAAATCATGAATAAACATCAGATACGTAATCTGTTCAATTACCTCAAGTGGGTTTACCAGACCGCCGGAAGCAAATATATCCCATAAACCGTCAATTTTATTTTTTAATTCACCTGTAATCATTTAGTCCTCCGCTTTCCACACATACTTTGTGTACCGGCCTCCGCCGATTTTCTCTATTTCTCCGTTTTTCACTAAATCTGCCAGTGCTCTCTGTATCGTTGTGTCACTGATATCCGGATTCATTGTCATCAGTTCCGATTTTGTAATCGTACCTATATGGTATTTGATGTTTTCCCGAATACGATCTGCTTTTGATAAATCAGGAGCTGTCAACAGCTTCACTCTGGATTCAAATTCCTTATAAGCACTTACTATCACTCCAAGCATATAATTTACAAAAGGCTTGTAATCATTCTTATTCTCATGCCAGTCTATTGAACTATCTTGAAGTACTTCATAGTAAGTTTCTTTGGATTCTTCTATAATCTTTTCTATACTGATGTATTTCCCCACAATAAAACCTGACTGATATAGCAAAAGCAAGGTAAGCAGCCGACTCATTCTTCCGTTTCCATCATTGAATGGATGTATGCATAAAAAATCCAGAATAAACATCATATCCAGCAATAACGGATCCGCTTCCTCCTTTGCTGCACCAAATGTTTTACACAATTCATCAATTGCCTGCGGTGTTTCCCATGCTGCTACCGGTTTAAATCGGATTCTTTCATTTCCTTCCATATCGGTCTCACGAATCATGTTATCGGAAGTCTTATATATTCCTCCATCTACATTTCCAAGAAATTTATACAAATCTCTGTGCAGCTGTAAAATGTAATTAGAATTAACTGGAATATAGGCATAATTCTCATGGATCGTATTCAACACATCTCGATATCCTGCAATTTCAGACTCATCTCGATTCCGGGGAGTTGTCTTGGCCTGCACCAGATTCTTGATCCTGTCATCCGCCGTTGAAATACCTTCAATTTTATTGGATGCCTCCGTACTTTGAATTTTTGCTATCTCTGCCAGTTCGCTCAGTTCATCCTTATGTGCTTCGATAAACAGTCGCTGTTCTCCCTTATATTCATGAATAAGAGTGAGCTTCTTAACAATTTCCGGCGTCAATAATTCGTGCCATTTTTTTCTGTAATTATAATCTCTCATTCAATTACCCCATCGTCTATTTAATTTGGTCATCTATGTATCAAATGACTAAATTGTTTGTATAAATTTTACTTTATTTTAATTTTGCCGTCAACGTTTTTAATTTTATCAATTATACTTTTTTAACTAAATTGATTTTAAATTTTGTTTCCTATAGAACTTCATCATCATTTATATCCTATTTCTTCTATCCTTAACCCCGGGATTTGGTTTGTTTGCAAAATCCGCTGTCAATCGCTCTCGATTATTGCCAACCTCGACCCCGGAATTTTAACTTGCTTACAAACTCGCTGTCATTCACTCTATTTTCGCAATCTTCTCAGCCCCGGATTTTTTACTTTCTTTCAACTCCGCTGCTACACTCGCTTTTCTGATCCCGGGATTTATTTTCCATCATCTCATTGCCCTCACCTGATCTTTTACCCACATTCTCAGAAAATCCTTTTTTCTAAAAATTATATCGTAACTACAACAAAAAACAGGGCATATGAAATTGTTTTCTTTTCACATACCCTGCCTTTTCCAGTTCTTTTTATAACGCCTCTACCCTGGCATCCACCTTACATTTTATGTTTCTTCGCTGCAAAGAAATCTCTTGTTTCCTTGACTACCACGCCATTCAATGCAAACAGCGCAATCATATTCGGGATCGCCATCAGTCCATTGAAGATATCTGCAATGGTCCATACAGCGCTTACTGTCATGTACGGCCCAATAAATACTGCAAAGATATAGATCCAGCGGAACACTTTCACCGGTTTCATGTTTCCACCTGTCAGATATTCCAGGCAGCGTTCACTGTAATAATCCCATCCCAGAATTGTGGTAAACGCAAAGAATACCAGACAGATCATCAGAATAAAAGATGAAAACTGTGGTGCAAATGGAAGTCCATGCTGGAATGCATAGGTGGTAACCTCCACACCCTGCAGCCCTTCTACCTGCCATGCTCCAGTCAGAACGATAGAAAGACCTGTCAGTGTACAGATGACGATAGTATCCAGAAAAGTACCTGTCATACTGACCAGACCCTGACGAACCGGTTCATTCGTCTGTGCTGCTGCTGCCGCAATCGGAGCACTACCAAGACCAGCTTCATTGGAGAAAATACCACGGGCAACACCTTTCTGCATCGCTACAATCATGCTTCCTACCACACCACCGGTGACTGCCTTTGGATTAAATGCCGCAGTTACAATTGTTACAACTGCTGCCGGTACATGTGAGATATTGCAGATAATCAGAATACCTACTACTACAAAATAAATCACTGCCATAAAAGGAACAATAATCTGACTGACTTTTGCGATACGTTTTACACCACCGATCAGTACGGCCGCTACACAAAATGCCAGTAACAGCGATGCCACAACTACAGACCAGGAGTAGCTTCCAAGAGACGGAAGTGTCACACAGTACAGATTCTGTGGATCAAAAAATCCATTGACTGCACTGGCAATACCATTTACCTGACTGAAGGTACCAATACCAAACAAACCTACACAGACTCCAAAGAATGCAAAAATCTTTGCCAGCCAGGTCCATTTCTTTCCCATACCCTGTTCAATATAATAGAATGGTCCGCCAAGGCTGTGACCATCTTCTGCTACCACGCGATACCTTACTGCCAGAAGACCTTCTGAATATTTGGTTGCCATTCCAAGGAATGCTGCCACAATCATCCAGAACAATGCTCCTGGACCTCCTGCACAAACAGCCGTTGCCACACCAACGATATTACCGGTACCAATCGTTGCACTCAGTGCAGTACACAATGCTGAAAAACTGGAAATTTCTCCCACACCATCTTCTTCATTCTTAAACATCCATTTCAGTGCCAGCGGAAGTTTATGTACCTGCATTACACCCAGGCGTACTGTAAGTAAAAGACCACCTGCCATAATCAGAACCATCAAAGGCACTCCCCATACCAGATCGTCTACCTGTACCAGAAAACTATTGATTGCACTCCACATTGTAACTTTCTCCTATCCTTTTTCTTTTCCTGCATTGTTTTTATTTCTGTGACTGTTATCACATTTTTCCAAACATATGCATATATTTGAGCTTTTACTTTTCGAAATAGGAAGTTATATAAATAGATATACTCTGATATGGACAAGACCTCTGACTGTAACCTGGTAAACGCTCATCTGCGCGCATCATGCATTTATCCAGATATGCCAGTAGATACAATAGAATATACGCTCCGCAAACATTCTATTGTCATAAATAAAAATATCCCTTACACCATGAACATACTGGTACAGGGATAGAAGATATACTTTTAGAACGATATCTTCTCTGTCCTTTTACCTGAGAGATTCATATATCCTTAGATATATGTTGCACCTTCGGCCCCCGGTCTGCTATCCGGGTGTCTCCAGAGAGTCGATCCATTTACAGTTGCACCAGCACCGCCGGCACCTGAGAGTTTTACTCCTTCGGTAGACATACATCTTTTCCTGCAAACTTCATCTCGAAATAGCTCTTTTTGAATACTATATATCGTCTTCTGCCATTTGGCAAGTATTTTTTCATTTATTTTTATCCGGCTTTCGCTCCTGACTTTTTCATTACACAGAAGTAATACGGAACCAGCGGTATCAGCGCAGCAATCCATGCCGCCGGATCTGCCAGGCAGACACCACGGAAGCTAGTATGACCTGCCACCAGCAATACAATGACGGTTCGCGCCACCAGTTCAAAGATTCCGCCCATCATCGGGATAAATCCATATCCCATTCCCTGCAAGGTATTGCGATACAGGAAAATACTTCCAAGGAATGGGTAGCACCAGAATACCGTATGGAAATACAATACTGATACCTGTATCACATCTGTCTGAGAAGGGCTGACAAACAGCCGGGTCATGTACTTCCCAAAGAAAAACATCAGTATCATCGCGATCACACTCCACCCCAGGATCATATACTGGGTACAGCGAACTCCCTGTCTTACACGATCCAGTCGACCGGCACCCCGGTTCTGTCCCACGTAAGTGGCTACTGTCGCGCCAAAAGCGACAAAGACTGTGGCCACAATGTTCTGCAGTTTTCCTGCCGCAGAGAATCCTGCCATGTAGGTCTCTCCATAGACATTTACTGCACCCTGCACAATAATCGTTCCGATTGCAGTTATGGAGAACTGCAGTGCCATCGGTATTCCAAGCCCCAGGAGCTTTTTTATCGAATGCCAGGAAAAATGAAAATCTTCTTTATGGAGATGCAGAATCGGATACTTCTTCACAATGTAGAAGAAACATAATACTGCCGAAATTGCCTGTGCGATGACCGTTGCATAAGCACACCCTTCCACGCCCATTCCCAGACTGACAATCAATACAATATCCAATACCACATTGATTCCTGCTGAGATCATCAGAAAATACAGCGGAGATCTGGAGTCGCCAAGTGCACGTAAAAAAGCAGACAATGCATTATACGCAATGGTTACAATCAGTCCCAGATAGATAATCTCCATATAGGATTTTACCGCCGGAAGAATCTCTTCTGAATAATTCATCATTCGAAGAATCGGCTCGTTGGCCACTGTCAGTCCCACCGTCATGACAAGCGCAAATGCTACACACAGATAAACTGACATAGCTACATAATGCCGCATCCGGTCTGTCTTTTTTGCTCCAAAGCATTGGGCTACCATAATAGCAAAACCACTGGTCAGTCCATTCAGCCATCCAATGACAAAGAACATCAGTGAACCGGTACTACCAATTGCTGCCAGCGCCTGCACTCCCAGAAACTGTCCTGCCACAATGGAATCCACCACATTATAGAACTGCTGAAACAGATTTCCAAGAAACATTGGAATCATAAATCGAATTATCAGACTGGCAGGACTTCCTGTCGTCATATCATTCATTTTTTGGTTATTTTCCATTCTTTTCTCTCCTTACCCCTATCCGACAGGCTCCAATCACAGGATCCGATCTGCAAATCCTGGTTCCATCATATAACAGCGAAGAAGTTCATCGATCTGGGTTGTCCCGGCATAGCGCAAAAACAACTCCGTCATAGCCGTTGCTTCTTCCAGTCCACAATACAGTGCAATAACTGCATCATTATATGCAGTTATGTTCGAAATTTCAAGTAGATTTTGTAATTTTTCTGTAACCTTCCTGTCTCATCACAGATTGCCGCACGTAACCGGAGACATGAATTATGCCGCTTCTCTGGATCGTTTTAACAGTTTTGTTCATGCCATGCAGGATTATCATATTCCCGGCATTCACAAAGTAACAGGTACGTTCAACAATTTTTCAAACTGATCCGCAGGTACTGCTTCTGAAAACCAGTTACCCTGGATGCCATCGCATCCGGCCTTCTTCAGAATCAGTGCCTGTTCTTTTTTTTCTACACCTTCACACAATACATAAAAGCCCAGGTTCTTTAACATCGTAATAATCTGGGTCAGAAACTGTATTTCCCTCTCACTCTTATCGCATTTTTCAATAAAGATGCGATCCAGCTTCACCACATCCAGTGGCACATCCATGATCAGATTCAAAATCGAATATCCAGAACCGAAATCATCCAACGAAGTGCGAAATCCCGCTTTCCGGAAGCTGCCAAACAGCCTGTTAATCCAGTCATATTGCAATACGGTAGCTGTCTCCGTCAGCTCCATTTCCAACATTCCAGGATCTACCTCATATTTTTTCAGAATCTGTAAATATTTTTCTGCTGCCTGTTCATTCATACAGTGAAGTGCCGATACATTCACAGAGATTGGAACCAACTTTCTTCCTTCTTTTTGATTTTTTTGAATGAATGACGCTACTTCTTCAAAAATATAATAATCCAGTTCTGCAATCCGGCCATTTTTTTCATACAGAGGAATGAAGAAATCAGGTCTCAACATTGTTCCATCCGGTCTGATCCATCTCACCAGAGCCTCTGCTCCCACAATCCGATAATCATCCAGAGCAATCTTGGGTTGAAAATATACCTGGAATTCTCTTTTTAACAGTGCATCATCCAGGCCATTCATAATCTCATTCTCCAGATGCTGTTGCTTTCTCAGTCTCTCATCATAAATAACCACACATTCCCCATTATTGTTGTTAATCTGCTTTCTTGCATAATTCGCTGCATCAATGGCACTGGACACTCCTGGACAATCCGTCCGAATCTTATATACTCCGGTGCGAATGATCATATTAGACTGCGGAAAGCGAAGATTCATTCTTCGTACAAATTCCCTGTTAATTCGTTTAATGATCTCGCAGGTCTCCTCTTCACCATATTCGCAGGGCATAAGCAAAAGAAACTGATCCGATACAATCCTTGTAAAACAACTCTCTATTCCTTCCGGCATCATCTCAATGATATACTTGCTAAATGCTTTCAGCAGCTGATCTCCCGTCAGATATCCATATTTCTGATTAAAGTATTTAAATCCCCGAAAATCCGTGTAGATCATCAAATGATCCCTTGCATATCCTTCCTTCATCAGATATTCTACTTCTTCTTTAAATCTGGAAAAAGACAGCAGACCGGTCAGTGGATCCGTCTTTACCCGTTCTTCCAGGCTCGCAATCTTTTGCAATATTTCCCGGTTCATCAAAGCATCTCTTTTGTCTTTCTGTTCCATAATTTCTCCTGTGTGATCCCCATTTTTGTCCAGTCTTTCTGTATCACTGTCCTGTTACCACATTCCCACATTTTTGTCACATTATATCACAAAAGGAGGCACCAGTACAGGTACCTCCTACATTTTACTTTTCGATTCTTTTTCGAATATAATCCTCCAGGATATCAATCGTAGTCTCAATTCCAAGCTTACTGCTGTTGATACTCAGATCGTAGTTTCTGGAATCCCCCCACTTGCCCCGGCAAAAGTGATTATGGTAAGTCTTTCTCTTTCGGTCATGATGTGCAATGCTCTCTTCTGCCTGTATTCTGTCCACCTGTTCCCGTTCCATAATACGTTTTACTTTTTCTTCCATGTCTCCCAGCACGAAGATACTCACCAGACCTTTATATTCTTTCAGAATATGCTCTGAACATCTTCCTACGATCACAAAAGATTCTCCCTCTGACGCTTTCTTGTTCAGATACTCAAATTGCATATTCGCCAGGTTCTCCTGCGGAGAATTACTAAATCCGTTCACTGTTCTGGAAAAAAACGGAATCTTTGGCAACTCATCAAATCGTTCCAACGTTTTCACATCCACTTTTTTCCCGGCAGCGATCTCACCGATCAGATGATAATCATAAAACGGAATGCCAAATCTCTTCGCCAGTTCTTCTGCAATCACATGACCTCCGCTTCCATATTCCCGTCCTACCGAAATAATCAGCTGCTTTTTCTCACCCATCTTACTATCCCCCTTTTTTACTTAACAATATCTTACCCAGATTCCGATCGTTGCCACAACCATAACGATAATGGTTGCCGGAACTGCGCTCTTACAATATTTGCCCCATCCAATGATATGGCCTTCTTTGGCCACCACAGACATACCTACTACATTGGCAGATGCACCAATTGGAGTTGCACTTCCACCGATATCAGTACCCATGGACAAGCCCCATGCCAGTGTGGAAATATCAATACCATTGACAGCTGCCAGACTCTGAATTACCGGCACCATCGTTGCAGCAAATGGTATATTGTCCACAAATGCGCTGGCCAGTGCAGATACCCAGATGATGATTGCCACCATTATGTACAGATTACCGCCACTGATCTTCTCGATCACGCCTGCGATCAATTCCAGAATATGGGTCTGTTCCAGGCCTCCGACTACGACGAACAGTCCAATAAAGAATAACAGCGTTTTATAATCTACTCCCCTAATGACATTCTTCATGTTCTTTCCCGATGTCAGAAGGGTAACTGCTGCGATTCCTACTCCGATGGTAGCCACCGTCAGGCCTGTCTGTGCATGTGTTACCAGAAGTACCACTGCTGCCAGGAAAATCACCGTACTGATTGCAAATCCTTTTTTGTCTTTGATTGCAGACTTTGGATCCGGATAGTCCTTTTTGGTCATCTGCTTTCCTGCTGTGGACAGCTCTTTTCGGAAAATAAAATAGTAATAAATAATCACAAGGATCAGGGAAATCCCTGCCAGTACACCGGTATTCGTAATAAAATCAGCAAAGGTAAGCTGCAGGGTAGTGCCTACGATAATGTTTGGCGGATCTCCACACATCGTTGCTGATCCTCCCAGATTCGCACAGAAAATCTCTGCCAGAACCATCGGAACCGGATCAAATTCCAGAAGCTGGGATAATTCCAGCGTCACTGCTGCCAGAAACAGAATCACAGTAATACTGTCAATAAACATGGCCAGTACTGCTGACATAATCATAAACGTAATAAAAATTGGAATGACCTGATATTTTACCGCTTTCGCAATGGACATGCATAGCCAGCGGAAAAATCCTGCTGCTGCCATTCCTTCCACCATAATCATCATACCTGCCACAAAAATGATCGTAGCCCAGTTGATTCCCCCTGTACTTTCTGAAGATTCCCCGGAAACAATCCAGAAATTTTTTGTAAAAATCTCTGCTACATTCAGCGTATCCAGAGCCGCAGATGCGCTGTGCATACAGACTCCAAAGACCAGAATCAGAGTCAGCAGGGCGCATCCCAGTGTGATGACGTGTCGTTCGAATTTCTCCATGATAATCAAAAGAAACATCACCAGAAAAATTGTTACTGCTGCGATTTGTGCTGCCATTTTTTCTCCTCCTGTATTTTTTTCATAACGACGTAATTATACTCCGTCCTTGTATTCATTTCAATACAGAAGTTGAATTTTTGTATTTCTTTTAACACAATCTGTATGAAAGAGAAGATCTTCTGTATTCTTCATCTGCCATCATCTTTTCTCTGAGTATATCACTTTTTTCTTTCTTCGTAAACTTGATCCCGCCCAGTTTCCTTACCGGCATAATTCCCATCAGAGAGTTTGTCACAAAACATTCTTCAAAATATTCCAGTTCATCCGGTGTTATGACAGCCTCTTTGGCCTCTCCCTGCTCCAACAGATATTCTCTTATGATCCCAGGCAGAAGTCCGCAGGATAACTTCGGTGTCAGCACCTCCCCTTTTTTCACAAAAAAGACATTACTGACTGCTCCCTCTGCGATTTCTCCCTTTGTATTCAGGAAAATACATTCCTGCATTCCCCTGGCTGCTGCTGCCCTTTTTTCCAGAATGCAGTCACCATAATTCATTGTCTTGTGATACACCAGCGGTGATGTCTCATTTCTTCTGACTTTACTGAATGCCATCGTGAATCCCTGTTCATACATCTCCGGCGTATAGTGATTTTCCCGTATCTGAAACAATACATTTTTCTCAGAAAGCATGATCTTCAGTCCTCCATGTCTGAGATCAGCATTTTCTTCTTGCAGGAATGCTTCTACCGTCTTGCCGGTAAGCCCCCGTTCCCTCAGATCGCCCAGTCCCAGGAAATCTGCCGCACGTTTCAGCCTTCTCAAATGCCGTTCCAGAAAAATTAGCTTTTGCTCTTCTATCGCAATCGTCTCAAACGCCCCCAGCCCAAACTGAAAACCTGTATCTAATTGTATCTCCATTACCTTAATGCCTCCAATAACGCTTTTGCTTTCTGAAGTGTCTCTTCATACTCAAACTCCAGATCTGACTCAGCCGTGATTCCGCCACCTGCTCCCAGATAGTATTTGCCATCTTTATGAACCGCTGTACGAATGACAATATTAAAATCGCAGGCTCCATCCAGTGTCAGATAGCCAATGGAACCGGTGTAGAGATTTCTCTTTCCATGTTCCAGTTCATCAATGATCTCCATCGCACGATATTTGGGTGCTCCGGTAATTGATCCTCCCGGAAATGTGGCTTCCAGAAGATCACACACATTTTTTCCATCCTGCAATTCACCTTCTATATCTGAAACCAGGTGAAAAACGGTTGCGTATTCTTCTACGGTAAACAATTCTGTAACCTTCACACTGCCCGGCTTACATACCCGGTTCAGATCATTTCGTTCCAGATCTACGATCATCAGCAATTCACTTTGATCCTTCCCGGAGTTCTGCAGTTCTTCCCGCATCTTCTGATCTTCTTCCGGCGTCTCACCTCTTTTTCTGGTTCCCTTAATTGGTCTGGTATTCACTTTATGATCCTTCATTTTCAGAAACCGTTCCGGCGACGCACATACAATCTGGTATTCCCCATAATCCAGATAACCACCAAAAGGAGATGGATTTGCTTCCCTCAGATCATAGAATACATCCAGCGGAGCCTTCTGACTCTCAATCGTCAGCTGCTGTGTCATATTGGCAATATAAATATCCCCTTCTATGATATATTCTATCATATCTGCCACCGCCTGCTTATATTCTTCTTTCTCAAAATTCGGAAATACTGCAATTTCATTTTTTTCCGGATGTCCTGCTTCCCGTCCTGCTATCTTCTTGTTTCTGATGCGGTTACAGATCTCTTCTGTCTCTTTTATCAGTTTCTCTGCACTTTCTGTGATGCCATTTGCTATCAGATAAATTTCTTTTTTCTGACAGTCCTCCACAAGAAAGCTGTCATAAAAAGTGAGTACCGCTTCTGGAATCGATACAATATCCTGGTTTGCAGATGTTACCTGCTGGCGTTCTCTCCCATAATCGTAGGAAAAATAGCCGATCGCACCGGAAACAACAGGCAATCCCGTGTCATTTTTATCTACATGGCTGTTTAAATAGCTCCGCAGATACTCTTCGAACGTAGTCTCCTTCTGTGGAACTCCGTTTATCGTAAACCGTTCTCCATCCCTGATCAGCTTCTGATACGGCTTTCTCCCAATAATGGAATACCGTCCCAGCTGATTCACCAGTGAAGAATCCAGAAATACACAATCCGCTTCTTTCTGAAAATACCGAAACAGTTCCGATGCCGGAAGATATTCTTCCAGTTTTTTCACAATACGTTTCGTACTGCCCGTCTGCTTTTGCCATTCTTCTGCCAGACGGCAAAAATTCTCCAGCAATTCATAACCATACTCTGTCAATACTGCCTCTGGATGAAACTGCACCCCATATAATGGTGTGGTTTTATGAGAAAGCGCCATCACTGCCCCATCTTCTGCCATGGCATCAATCTGATACTCTTCCGGAATACTGTCTTTTTCTACAATCAGAGAATGGTATCTGGTTACCCGAAAGTGTTCCGGAAGTCCTGCAAAAAGTCCGGTTCCGTTATGATGAATCTCAGTCACCTTTCCATGCATCGGTTTTTTGCCCTTTTTCACCGTCGCACCACAACTGTGTCCCAGTACCTGATGTCCCAGACAGACTCCCAGAATCGGGATTTCTCCCTGAAAACGTTCCGCTGCCTCCATACAGAGCTTTGCATCCCAGGGACGTTTCGGTCCCGGAGACAGCACAATTCCTTCCGGATGCATCCGTTCGATCTCATCAAGGGTAATCTCATCACACCGCTTTACCAGAATCTCCCGTCCCAGTTCCTGAAAATAGGCTTTCAGATTGTATACAAAAGAATCATAATTATCAATCATCAAATACATATGTCTGCTCCTTTTCGACAACCTGTACAATACAAAAAGGGATAACGTATGGCATGCCAAAAAGCATGCACAGTCGTTATCCCAAATGGTCCGTAATCTGTGTCTGAATTTTGCACTATCGTAACATATCCTTTTCTCTCCGTCAACACCAAAAATTAAATTAGCTTATGCAAAAGTTCCGTTTGCTTTCCCCGCTATTCGTCACTATACTAAAACTATGATATCAAGATCAAAGGAGGATCTGCTTCATGCATTCATCCGATTTTTCTATTCGTCTCTGCACACTGCAGGAACTGGATGATATTATGGATCTGCAGGATCGCATCTGTGCAGCGATTACCCAGCCTGACCTGTTTGCATCCACCTGCCGGGAAGAAAATGCTTCCTACCTGACCCCACCGAATGTAATCTATGGCGTTTTTAAACAAAAACGTCTGATTGCTTATGCTTCTCTGGCCTTTCCCAAAAACGCCTCCGACAATCTTGGATGGGATCTCGGCTGGAATTCCACTCAGATCCGACATTGTGCCAAGCTGGATACCATCGTGGTCGACCCGGATTTCCGAGGTCTTGGCCTGCAGCGCACTTTAATTGACCGCTGTATCTCCCATACACTGAAGCAAGATCCTGACAGCATCCTGCTCACCACCGTTTCCCCTTCCAATCTCTTTAGTCTTCGCAATGTACAAAACGAAGGCTTTCAGATTCTGAAGCGTATGCTGAAATATGGTGGAAAAGAGCGCTATGTCCTGGGCTACTGCCCATCCGGACAGTTTCCGGCTGTACAATAATCCAGGACATCACAAAACGATACCTCGTCTATTTTATATATTCTTTCTCTGTTTCTACTTCATAAGAGGCAAATCCCTGTGTCTCAGACTCTATCTCACCAGACTGGTTATCGTACGGGTCGATTGGCATGAATCCCTTTTTGACCGCAAATTCCTGCTGAAACTCATGGTTTGCTGTCATACGGTATGGATCCAGATTTCCAAAATAAAATCTTCTGCGATTTTCATCTCCTGATGCAAAGGCTGAACCTCCAAAAGATGGGTCCGCATAGAGCCATCCGTAAGGCTCCACATAGAACATGGCCCAGTCATGTGGACCTACATATGCCGGATTGGCATAAAGACCAGACTGCCAGCCGGCAGGGACTCCGCTGATACGGCACAGCGTAATAAACAACAGTGCCTGGACTCCACAGTCTCCCCTTAAATTTCTGGCACAGTACTGAGGAATATCCGGGATCAAAGAGTACGCTTTCATGTATGAATACTGCACATGTTCCGTGATATAATCATAGATTCTGCGTGCGATCTCCAATGGTCTCTTTTCTCCACCCACAATTTCTTTTGCCAGTGCTTTCAGATAAGGGCTAAAACGAATGTGTGGATACTGTTCTTTTAAAAACTCCTTCTGCTCTTCCTCTGAGATCTTCCAGTCCGTCCCCTCCCGAAGAGAAACATTCGACACTTCTTCATTTTCTTTCCACAGATCTATGTATACAGTCCGCACTTTCATCTGATATTCCACATAAAATGTACGATTTTCTTCCAGTGTATCTTCGATGCAAATAGACCGATACCGGGAACGCACATCATCCACCGTTACCTTTTTGCCCGGTGTATAATCCAGGATCTGAATTTCATCGGTCTGATACCACTTAGCCGGAAGAGGCAAATGCACTCTCACCTTCATACCAGGTTGAAATACCTCATCCTTCAGCCGAATCGAAGTCCGCAGATGAATCTGTTCTGTCACTTCCTTCTTTTCCTGTATCTCTTTCACTTTTTCCAGAAGCAATTTTTTATCCTCGGTCAGTTTTTCCATCAGTCCTGCCCGTTCCCGGATATCATCATCTTTATCTAAGATATTCCGAAGCAGATTATGGATATAGTGCTTCTCTCCATGGATATAGACCCATTCTGCAATATTCTGACGTTCCAGCTCTTTCAGATCTTCTGAGGAAAAATCCGGGATCTTTTCCTGAAACAACTGTAATATCTCCTGTTCTGTATACGGAAATTCCAGTGGCAGTTCTTCCAAAATGTACTGTTCATACCGAAGTCTGGTCTTTAATGCTTCACTGATCGGCTTTTTCATCCATCGGCCGATGGCATCCTGTGCCTCTTCCAGTGCTCCGGCCAGCTTATACTGCTGTACCTCTTCCGGCAGCTCCAGCGCCAGTGACTCTAATTCTTTTGTTTGAAATTCTCTCATACAAATATGCTCCCACATTCTGTTATATTTTCAGCCAGATCCGGTCGATAATCCGGGTCTGACTTTTTCAGGCTGTTGATGGTAACATACGGGGTCTGGTAATATCCGGTTGCATGAATATACTTTCCCTCCCCCAGATACATGGCCACATGCCCCGGGAAAAACAGAAGATCTCCCTTTTTCAACTGTTCTACCGGAATTCTTTTCACCGGATACGCCTCTTTGATATCTGCATCCCGATAAATCAAAATTCCCTGATCCAGATAACTCATAAACACCAGCCCGGAACAGTCAATGCCCTGGGAGGATTTACCACCCCAGCGATACTGTGTGCCAAGGAATTCTCTGGCACTGTCCTCCAGTCGTTCCCGAAGCACTTCCTCATCCGCTAAACCATCGTGACAAACTGGATTTTCCCAGTTTTGGAAATAATCAGCCTTTTTTTCTTCTGTCAACAGATAACCATCATGATCCATTCTCCTTTTCAGATTCTGAGTATGAATATAGCCTTCCCGCCCGGATGCACTGCGTACTTTGCTCCAACCTTCTGCCACTTCTCTTTCCAACAGTTCTACAATACTGTTCTTTAGCAGCAGTTCCAACGGAAGTCCCTGCACCTTCGGCTGGTCGAGAAGATCTGCTTCGCCGGTCTGAATTCTCAAAAAGCGCTCTTTATCCTGCCTCTGCTCCAGTTCTTTTCTTGTCACACGACGGAAATCCCGTCGATCCACATAACCGGTATACCCATAATGTGTCTCTACTTTTACAAAATCTTTTGCAGGATTCTCCTGCAGAATCCGAATCGCCCATCCTGCAAAAATCTCATCTTCGATTCCTGTTCTGTTCCTGCCATCGGATTCTTCCATTCCACTTCGCAGATAAGTATACTCTGCTGTAATTACTCCTAGTTGTTTTTCCATTCCCCGTCCTCATCTTCTATCTGTTCCGACTCACTTATATCATTACAAACTCCACCGGAACATGGGAGATTCCAATTCCTGGCTCTTCCTGCATACTGATCTTCGAACCTGAAAACTTTGGGCCGCCTCTGTATGGATCTTCTCTGCAAAGAGACGGTCCATCCAGGTCTGCCATAGTAACAATGGATCTGCCTGCCGCCAGGTGTGCCCCGGCGCTGACGGATACTTTACTCTCCAGCATACATCCAATCATACAGGAAATGCCATGTTCTTCTGCTGCATCACAGATACGGACTGCTTCATGGATTCCTCCGGTCTTCATCAGCTTAATATTGATCAGATCTGCTCCGTGTTCCTCCATAATACGAACTGCATCTTCGTAAGAGAATACACTCTCATCAGCCAGTATTTTCGTCTCCACACTGGCTGTCACATACTGCATCCCTTTAAAATCGTGATAAGATACCGGCTGTTCCACCAGTTCGATTCCAAGATCTTCTTTTTCCATGGCGCGTATCGTGGAAACCGCTTCTTCTCTGGTCCATCCCTGATTGGCATCTACACGGATCACAACATCCTTTCCCACTGCCCTTCGAATCTCACGAATACGTTCCACATCTTTTTCTCCGCCTTTTCCTACTTTTACCTTCAGGATCCGAAATCCCTGCTCTATGGCTGAGATACTGTCACGTACCATTTCTTCTGTGTCATTTACACTAATCGTCAGATCTGTTTCCAGCTCTGTCTTTAGTTTATCGGATTTTCCATCTCCCAGCAAGCGGAATAATGGTCTTTTCTGCAATTTTGCATACAGATCGTATAATGCAATATCTACCGCAGCCTTGGCGCTGGTGTTTTTGGCAATGCAGTGTTCCATTTTTTCCATCACAGACGGCAAATCTTCCAGATCCATGCCTTTGATTGCCGGTGCAATATAATAGCGGATGGCTGCTTCGATAGATTCTTTCGTATCTCCGGTAATCACAGCAGTAGGCGGTGCCTCGCCAAATCCTTCCGTTCCATCATCTGTTGTAATCTTCACAATCAGGTCGTTGACACTATCTACCGTACGCAATGCTGTCTTAAATGGTGTCACCAATGGAATACTGATATATCCGATGGCAATTTCCTGTATCTTCATGAATTCGTTCCTCTCATTTTCTTTTTATTCAAAAATGCATAGAAGCCATGATCCCGGGCCATCCGCAATCATGGCTTTTGCACCGATGCATCAGAGCATCTTATTTTATAATGCCTTTAAATAGGTAAATACAAAGTTTCCACAGGAGTATACCAGTCCATCGTAATTAGTATCATCAAACAGATAACTGCTCATAGAATGCAGAATGACAGATACCGGAAGGTCTTTTGCCAGAATGGCATCACATTCTTTATATGCCTCCCACTGTGCATCCTGAGTGTCTGCACTGATGGCTGTCTGGTATGCCTTATCGTATTCATCACTCTGATAGAAAGAGTTGGCATCACCGGTGTTGATAAAGGTTCCATACATATTGGACAGATCTGTATAATCCATGAACCATCCATAATATGCAAGATCATAGTCGCCAGACCTTCTTGCTGCTGAGAAGTTTTCTACTTTTTCAACTGTAACAGAATCAATACCAAGGATTTCTTTCCAGTCATTGACAATGGATTCTGCGATTTCCTTACGGCTGTCATTGTTGACGATATAAGTCAGTGCCGGGAAGCCTTCTCCATTTTCATATCCTGCTTCTGCAAGCAGCTGCTTTGCTGTTTCACAGTTATCTTCGTAGGCATCCACATCTTCCCATGGATCACAATAATCTACAAAATCAGTACCTTCTTCATTGGTATAACCTCGGCCAATCAGTGTCACACCAACTTCATCATTTAATCCACGGATATTGATGATACGTTCTCTGTCAATCGTAAGAGACAGTGCCTCTCTGACCTTCTCATCCTTCAGAACATCGTTTCCCTTATCTCCAAGATTGAACATAACACAATAGTTATTATTTCCGGCTGTGTATACCAATCCATTGCCATCCATACGAGGTTTTTCTTCATCCGGGCAAAGATCAGAATATACATATTCTCCGCTTTCAAAAGAAGCCAGTGCAGAACTTTCTTCGGTAATCAGTTCCCAGTTGATGGTTCCCACATCAATGTTATCCGCATCATAATAATCATCCCGAAGCTTCATCACAACTTCTGATTCATGTGCCCAGTCAGTCATTTCATAAGGTCCATTGTATACCGCTTTATCCGGATCTGTTGCATAAGCATCACCGTATTCTTCCACATAATCCTGTCTTGCCGGATAGGTAGATGGAAAAGCCAGAATCGATGGCAGATATCCACATGGCTGTTTCAAATGAATCACCAGTGTCTTGTCATCAGTTGCTTCGTAGCTTTCAGCAACATCTGATAACAGAGTACAGTAATCTCCGCCCTGAGCTGCCAGATTATCAAAGGCAAAAACAAAATCTCCTGCCGTAACCGGCTGTCCGTCTGACCAGGTGATGTCATCTCTTAAAGTGAAAGTCCATGTCAGTTTATCATCGCTTTCTTCCACCGATGCTGCCTGTCCAAGTACAACTTCCCCATTGGCATCCAGCTTGTAAAGTCCCTCATACAGATGACGCAGTGCCGACAGACCGTTTAAGAATCCACTGGTGGCCGTATTTAACTGCATGGAATCCTCACCGCCACCAGTTACGGAAATCTCCAGTTTTTCTGCATCTGCGGCAGATACACCGGATGAAAGTGCCATTGTCGTAAGTCCCAGTACCGCTGCGGCTAAAGCCATTTTGTTTCGTCTTTTCATTATTCTTCCTCCTTTTTTCATGCAGGTTTTCGCATTTTCTATATAAATCCATTTTCGGATATATATCTACTTTTTCATCTTTGGATCCAGTGCATCTCTCAGACCGTCTCCAAACAGGTTAAATGATAAAATAATCAAACTGATCAATACCGCAGGGAAAATGACGCGGTACGGATACGTCGTGATTCCGTTTAATGCCTCTGAAGTCAATGATCCCAGACTGGCCATTGGTGCAGATACCCCGATACCCAGATAACTTAAAAAGGCTTCGGTAAAGATCGCAGATGGAATCTGGAGCATCACCGTTGCAATCAGTTGTCCGATACAGTTTGGAAGCAAATGCTCCCGTATCATGGTAGCCTTTCCGCATCCCAGTGCCTCAGCCGCTGTCACAAAATCCATCGTCTTCAACTGCAGGATCTGTCCTCGAACAATACGGGCCATTCCCACCCAGTACAGGCAACCGTATACAATAAAGATTGCAATCAGGCCGGAACCGATCTTCTGAAGTCCATGAAACATCGGGACAGTGTCAATCAGTGTCTGCAATGGTTCACTGATGACCATTTTAATCACGACAATCAGCAAAATCTCCGGTACGGAATAGATAATATCGACTACACGCATCATAATGATATCTGTCTTACCGCCGATCAGACCGGAAATAGCTCCATAGATGCTTCCTACAATCATGACAATGATTGCTGATACCAGACCGACAATCATCGAGATCCGGGTTCCGATCATACAGCGAACCAGGATATCTCTTCCCAGACGGTCAGTGCCAAAAGGATGAGCCAGACATGGCCACAGTGCCTCATCTCCTCTTACCTGCTGATCATAGGAATATGGAGAAAGCATGGGTCCAATAAAAGCAAATACAAACATCAGCACAATCATCACCAGTGCTGCCATTGCGATCTTATTGGATTTCAGACGGATCCAGCTGGCCTTCCAGTATCCGATTTCTTCTGTATCCAGTTTTTCTTCTTTAAAGTAATCTGCATCCAGCGGTGCAAAATCTTCCGGTGAAATTTTATTTTGTAAGGTTAATATATTCTTCATGACTTCTTCCTTTAATCTAACTGTATTCTCGGGTCTACGATTTTATACAGAATATCGCACACCAGATTCATCACAACGATCAGCGCTGAGTAAAAGATCGTGACGCCCATAATCATGGTATAATCACGGCTGCTGATGGAACTTACAAAATAACGTCCCAGACCAGGTACACTGAATACACTCTCCGCCACAAATCCGCCTGTCAAAATCGATGCAGTCAGTGGTCCCAGATAAGTGATCACCGGGATCAATGAATTTTTCAGCGCATGTATAAACACTACAACAAACTCTGACATGCCCTTCGCCCGCTCTGTTCTTAAGTAATCCTGGTTCATAACCTCCAGGATACTGGCTCTGGTCAGTCTGGTCAGATACGAAGTGGGATAAATTGCCAGTGTAATCATCGGCATAATCCATCCACCAGGCTTGTTATAATTCACCGGCAAAATCCTGCAGTTTACAGCCAAGATCATCATCAGTGCCGATGCGATGACATAACCCGGCATGGATATTCCAATCGAGGATAACACCCGGATGATCGCATCTGGCAGTTTATCTTTACAAAGGCCTGCCACACATCCAAGGATAATACCACAGATCACAGCCAAGATCAGTGCCCTGACTCCCAGTCCCATCGATACGGTAAAAGATTCTGCAATGATATCTTTTACTACTCTTCCTTTCTGAAGAACATAACTGGTACCCATGTCTCCATGAAGAAGATTTTCCAGATATTTTCCGTACTGTACATAAACCGGCTGATCCAGCCCATATTTCGCAATTAAGATTGCTCTGTTCTCTTCTGATGCTTTTTCTGACATAAACGGATCTCCCGGCATCAGATTCATTAAAAAGTATGTAATCGTTATGATCGCAAACAGACTGACCGCAGCCAGTAAAATACGTTTGATCATATATCTCCAGGTCTGCATTTTTCGCTCTCCTTTTTAATTGATGTGATGACATGCTGTCAAATGTCCCGGTGCTGCTTCTTTCAGGAGTGGCATACTCTGTACACAGATCTCATCTGCTCTCGGACATCTGGTGCGAAATGGACATCCGGACGGTGGATTTAACGGACTTGGTATTTCTCCGTCCAGTTTCATACGTTTCCTTGCTGCACTCAGATCCGGATCCGCAATCGGAATCGCAGACAACAGCATCTGTGTATAAGGATGGAGCGGAGACCTGTATAATTCCTCACCGTCTGTCAGTTCTACCAGATGGCCCAGATACATAACACCAATCCGGTCACTGATATGCTTCACAATGGCAAGATCGTGAGCAATAAACAGATAGGTCAGCCGTCTTGTTTCCTGCAGTTCTTCCAGCATGTTGATGATCTGCGCCTGAATGGATACATCCAGTGCGGAAACCGGTTCATCGCATACAATGAATCCCGGATTCACCGCCAGTGCTCTGGCAATTCCGATACGCTGTCGCTGTCCACCGGAGAATTCATGAGGAAACCGGTTGTAAAACTGTGTATTCAGTCCCACCAGGTTCATCAGTTCCAGAATCCGTTCTTTCCGCTCTGCTTTGCTGCTACAGAGATTCTGAAGATCCATAGCCTCTCCAATCAGATCAGATACTGTTTTTCTTGGATCCAGAGAGGCATACGGATCCTGAAATACGATCTGCATCCTGGTACGATATTCTTTCATGTTTTTTCCCATAATCGATGTTCCATCATAAAGAATATCTCCCGCTGTCGGTTCTTCCAGTCTGAGAATACTTTTTCCCAGTGTAGATTTTCCACATCCGCTTTCCCCTACAATTCCAAGAGTTTCTCCCTTTCGAATGAAAAAGCTGACATCATCCACCGCCTTTAGCTCTGTTTTCTTTATAAACCCGGTTCGCACCGGATAATATTTTTTCAGATTTTTTACTTCCAGTAATTTTTTTCTGTTTTCCATCTGCTGCCACCATTACCTTTTCTGTTCTTCCATCTCATGCCTGACGACCTGCCAGCAGGATACCTTATGAGTATCATCCAGCTCACACATCGGTGCTTCTTCCTTTACACAGATATGCATGGCACAGCCACATCTCGGGGCAAATGCACATCCCGGTCTTACATGACTCATATCTGGTGGATTTCCTTTAATCGGTTTTAGTTTCTCATCTTTCTTCTGATCCAGCTTCGGAACTGAGGACAAAAGTCCTTCTGTATAAGGATGCTTTCTCTCATAAAAAACCTGACGGCTGGTTCCCTCTTCTACCACTTTTCCTGCATACATAACCATGATGTTATCACAGATATCTGAAACTACGCCCAGATCATGGGTAATAAAAATAATCGCCATTCCCAGCTTTTCTTTCAGTTCCTTCAGCAGCTCTACGATCTGTGCCTGAATGGTAACATCCAGCGCTGTGGTTGGCTCATCTGCAATCAAAAGCTCTGGATCACAGGACAGTGCCATGGCAATCATCACACGCTGCCTCATACCTCCGGAGAACTCATATGGATATTGTTTTACTCTTCGTTCCGGCTGATTGATACCAACCAGTGTCAGCAGTTCCAGCATTCTTTTTTTCCTTGCCTGCGCATCCAGGCTGGTATGCTTTTTCAGGGATTCATTCAACTGATATTCTACTGTAAACAGTGGATCCAGGGATGTCATGGGATCCTGAAAGATCATGGCAATTTTATTTCCCCGAAGCTCCTGCAGCTCCTTCCTGGACATTTTCAGAATATCTTTTCCGTGAAATAAAATCTCTCCGCTTTTTACTTTTCCCGTATCCGGCGTCAATCTTAGAATTCCATGACTGGATACGGATTTTCCACTTCCGGATTCTCCGACAATACCGAGGACTTCTCCCTTGTGCAGCGTATAACTGATACCTCGTACTGCCTGTACCTCTCCAGACTTGTTGTAAAACGAAATCGCCAGATTCTTTATCTGCAGCAATTCTTCCTGTTTTTCTGTTCCCATACTGCCTCCAATGTTTTCTATCCTATTCTCTTTTTTGAAAACTAAAAAAGGCGCAGATATCGACTTTCGTCGACACCTGCGTCTTCTCACTTTTTTCTTTGGTTTTTATTTCCACTATATTAATCCTGATCTTTGGATCTGTCAAGCACTTTTTATCCTCTCATAAACCGACTCAGAAAATCCTTCGCCTTTATACTCTGAGGGTCTGTAAAGATCTGATGCGGTGTACCTTCTTCTTCTATGACACCGTCAGACATATAGACAACATGGTTGGATACATCTCTGGCAAATGCCATCTCATGGGTCACAATGATCATAGTCAGTCCTTCTTTCGCCAGCTGCTGCATAACGTCCAGCACCTCTCCTACCATCTGTGGATCCAGGGCGGAAGTCGGCTCATCGAATAACAAGACCTCCGGTTCCATAGCAAGCGCACGGGCAATGGCTACACGCTGCTTCTGTCCGCCCGAGAGCTGCCGTGGCCTGGCATTGATATAAGGTGCCATTCCCACCTTTTCCAGATAAGTAAGAGCACTGGTCTTTGCTGCTTCTTTCTCTTTTTTCATGACTTTTGTCTGTCCAATCATACAGTTCTGGAGCACTGTCATATTGTTGAACAGATTAAAACTCTGGAATACCATTCCGACTTTTGCCCGGTATCCGGCTGCATCCGTATGTCCATCCGCAATATTTTTCCCATGATAGAGTATCTCTCCGGTTGTCGGTGTCTCAAGCAGATTCATACAGCGCAGAAGGGTAGACTTTCCTGATCCCGATGCACCGATGATACAGGTCACATCTCCTGTAGACACAGAAAAGTCAATGTCCCGCAAAACCACATGTTTTCCGAAGGATTTGCTTAAATGATTTACTTTGATTACCTCTTCGTTCATTCGTCCTTCTCCTCCTTCTTGCTGTAGCTGTACAGTCCGCTGGTATGTGCCAGTGTATCGGATGTGGCAAGATCATAATTATCATTTCCATCCATTTTCTTTTCCCAGTGGCGCAAGATCCTGGAACAGGTAAAAGTCAGTGCAAAATAGATCACCATGGCAATCGCAAAGGATTCAAAATAGGTATACAATGCACCTGCCACACTCTTGGTTGCATAGAAAAGTTCTACAATACCGATCACGGACAGTACACAGGTATCCTTGATATTAATAATCAGGTTGTTACCGATCTGTGGCATGATATTTCGCAGGGCCTGTGGCAGGATCACATATAGCATTGTCTGAAAATGGGTCATGCCAATCGCTTTCGCCCCTTCTGTCTGCCCTTCATCAATAGACAGTATTCCACCACGAACTGTTTCTGCCATGTAGGCACCAGTATTGATAGAAACAATGAAAAATGCCGCAAACCACATAGACATATTAATGCCAAATACAGCGGATGATCCAAAATAAATGAACATTGCCTGTGCCATCATAGGCGTACCACGAAATACTTCTACGTACACGTTCAAAATGAACTTAATGATTCCCAAGATTCCTTTTTTCCAGACAGCATCAGACTTACTCACCGGAATCGTCTGGACAATACCCACTGCAAACCCGATCACACACCCAATGAAGGTGCTGACCAGGGCAATGATCATGGTATTTAATGCTCCCATGGCATAGGAGCTTCCCCTTGTCTGAAGCAGATAAACGACTCTGCCCCAAAAATCCTGTGGCATACTAACACGCTCCTTTATTCTGCGTCAGACAGTGGCTGAACAGCGATTGCTTCGTTCATCATCTCTTCATAGTCATCAGCTGTCATTTTTTCCAGTACACCGTTGATGGCATCTTTCAGTTCAGTATTTCCTTTCTGCAGAGAAATACCAATGTTGATGTCTTCATCAGAAACTTCAAATGGATCATCGGAATCTGCGAAATCCAGTAATTTGAAGTCCGGATATGCTACGCAGGCTGCCAGACCGGTCGGCTGGTCTGTCACTACGATATCACATTTATCTGCTTCCAGGGCTACCAGCATGGCTGGAGCAGATTCCTGTGCCGGCAGAATGTTAGCATCTTTGATCTGTGGCAGACAGTTATCATACCAGATGGTGTTCAGCTGAGATGTACAGGTTGCACCTGCCAGATCTGCTACGCCCTTTGCATCTGCATACTTGCTGTCTGACTTGGTCAACGTAATAATCGATGCATAATAATACGGATCTGTAAAGTCTACCATTTCCTGACGTTCTGCAGTAATAGACTGTCCTGCAATCACACAGTCCACATTTCCTGATACCACAGCCGGCACCAGAGAATCCCAGTCCATCTTTACAATTTCCAGATCATATCCCAGTTCATCGCAAATATGCTTTGCCATCATAACATCATATCCATAAGCGTATTCTGTGCTGTCAGCGATCTGAACAGCTCCGTTCTCGTCTGTTGGCTGAGTCCAGTTGTATGGAGCATACCCACATTCCATCGCTACTTTTAAAGTTTTTCCTTCTTCTGCACATACGCTGCTGCCGATTGTCATTACCATTGCGGTTGTACACATCACACCCATTACTTTTTTTACACTTTTGTTCATTTTTCCTTTCTCCTCTTTCTCAAGTTATCGCGGCAGTCGCCAAGACCTCGTGCAGGCACGGACTCTGGCTCGTTGCCCGCATAAATAGAAAAGGACAAAGTTACCCCGTTATTGAGAGCGCCTTTGTCCTCTAATGTTCTATACTATAGCATATTCTTTTTTAAATTACAACTGCTGTTGCAGTATTTTTATAATCGGTAATGATATTCACCAGTCCGATCAATGCCCAGGAACACATCTCCATAATCCATCTGCAGTCATCTGCCAGGTTTCTGCGCCGTTGTAAATAAGTACGATGCATTTCCTCGATATAATCAAATAACTGTGCCGCTGTATGAATCTGATTCTGCTTCTTCTGCTGATTTTCAAAAATCTCTATTGCTTCTTCTGTCTGAATTCTGGCACGCAGTTCATGCTTCATGTCCCTTTCATACAGGCAATGATCCTTCAGATTTCCTTCAAATGTGGTATTATGCGGAAACGTAAAATAATCTGCCAGATAATGCATCACCACACCCAGCCGACAGAACAGAGTTCCCTCCTTACAGGCATGTTCTCTTGCCTCCGACAGCAGCTTTGCAATTCTTCTCTTCAGTTCCAGATAAGATGAATCAAACTCATGTGGATCCGTAATCATCTTCGGCGTCAAATCCGGCAATATGGATCCAAAATAAAATGCCTTCCAGTGCTTCTGCATATTTGTGTCATCCATCTCCCGTACCAGGAAACCTGCCAATGCTATATGTGATTTTTTACGCATATTCTATCCTCCAACAAATGCGCCGAGCTGTCTCTGATCACAGATCTTTTATTCCCGGCTGCACTTCCTTGCCTCTTAAACAACTTCGAACACAGTTTACAGCTTTTTCTTCTATTATACAAGTGTTAAAATTTAAAAATTCTGTGAATATTCATCCAGAACATCCACAGAATTTTATCTTTTTATTTTTTTGTATATCCCAGATCCGGATTCTTATAGTCTCCACGGGCCTTTTTCTTTTCTACATATGGTCCCCATACGTTTGCTTCATCTTTAATGCCCACGGTAGCCGGATCAAATAATGGATCCAGTCCAGCCTTTTTCTGGTTCTCGTAGTCCCTGATGATCCTGATAACTTGCGGCGTCAGAAGCAGAATACTGAAGGTATTGACCCAAAGCATACATCCTACTCCGATATCACCCATTGGCCAGATCGTATCCCCATCAATCAGAATTCCGAAAAGACAGAAAATCAGGAATAAAATACGTACTACAGTAATTACTGCTTTATTCTCACCCCACAAATACTTACAGGTGGATTCCAACTGGTAAGAATAAGACAGCATGGTGGTAAAAATAAAAATAAACAACATAACAGCCAGAAACATGGCTCCAAATTTTCCTACCGATACTCTCAATGCTTCCTGCATGAAAGAAATACCGTACTGAATGCCAGGCGCCTTTTCTACCAGAAGCACTGCTCCTGCTCCATCTGCAGCAACATTGTAGGTTCCTGCCAGAAGAATACAAAATCCGGTACAGGTACATACCAGCAAGGTATCAATATAAACAGAGAGGCCCTGTACCAGTCCTTGTTTCACCGGATGGGAAGTGTCCGTAGTTGCAGAAATCAATGGGCTCATTCCGTTTCCTGCATCGTTAGAGAAAAATCCTCTTTTGATTCCCCATGCCACAGCAGATCCTACGATTCCGCCAAATACGGCATCTTTTCCAAATGCACTTGCAAAAATACTGCCAAACATCGGTAAAATCTGATCATGATTCAGAATAAAAATTACAATCGTGATCAGAAAATAAACTCCGCACATAATCGGCGCCAGAATCTCCGCTACATGTCCGATTCGCTTGATTCCTCCCATCGTTACCACACCAACAATGATCACCATGGCAATTCCAACTACGATAAACGGAATTCCAAATGCACCTTTAATTGCCGTGGCTGCTGTCTGTGTCTGCATAGCCGGCAAGAGAAATCCTGGTCCTATGAAAACTGCGATACAAAACAGTACTGCCAGCACTTTTCCAAACTTTTTATTTTTGATACCGTTTGACATATAATAGGCCGGGCCCCCAGTCAGCTCGCCTAAGTTTCTGGTCTTATAAGCCTGTCCCAGAATACATTCTACAATACCGGTAGATGCTCCCAGAATAGCCGTAACCCACATCCAGAATAATGCGCCAGGACCGCCCATAAATACAGCAGTTGCAGTTCCTGCAATATTACCGGTACCAACACGTCCGCCAACAGTCGTTGCAAACGCCTGAAAAGCTGACAGTCCGGTATCTTTCTTATTATCACCCTTTTCCATCAAACATTTTATCATGTCTTTGAATCTGCGTACCTGAATACCCTGCAGGCGAATCGTGAACCAGATCGCCGCACACATCAGAAACACACACATCACCGGATGCCAGATGATGTCATTGACTGCATTCATAACTGTTACAAATAGTTCCATACATTTTCCCTTTCGTTCTCATATCCTTAAATTTGCCATGAACTTTCTCTTTTTTCCCGGTACCTACACGGGATACGGCAGACACCATCAGGGCCTGAAAGGATGATACAAAACGTGTTGATTGCATCAATGGCCGTTTCGAACATAAATCCCCTTTTCGTAAATTACAAGTTCACAACAGGTATCTGTTTCAAATTTTGCTGAAACACGCAAATATGTACCATCATACCTTATTTTGGTGTTTTTGAAAAGAGGTTAATTTTTCATGCTCTGGTTTATCCGTCAATTCCCAGTCCTTTTCCAACCATTTCAAACTCATCCAGATAAATGCAATGCCTGATCGTATTCTCCTGTATTCCCTTTTTGCATTTCGCATAATCCATCCAGATTACTTCGGATACTTCTTCTTCCTGAAGGATCAGTTTTGTGATATCTATTGCTTCTATATATAAGTAAACTTTACTCAGCTGGTTATCCCTAAATGGCCTGCCATAGAATTCTCCTTCGAACTTCTTTCGATGGAATCCCAGCTCCTTTAATTTTCCTGGATCCAGTGTCAGTCCCAGTTCCTCTTTTGCCTCCCGCATAGCGCTTGGCAGAAAATCATCCCCGGCACTGATATGTCCTGCCGATGAAATATCCAGACAGTTCGGGCTGGAATCCTTGTGAGGACTTCTCCTCTGCAGAAGAATGTCATAGCCACTTTCCGCATTTGGTCTGGCGATCCAGATATGCACCGTTGCATGAAGCGATCCATCCAGATGAGCTACGCCCCGTTCCCGTACAATACCTGACTTTGTTCCGTCTTCATTTAAAATATCAAACAGCTCCAGTTCTTTTCCATTCAACACGGCCTGTTTTAGTGTTCCTTCTATATTATAGATCAGTTTTAGAGAGAAAAACGATGTTTCTTCTGTCAACAGACGGAAGAATACCCGGTCGCCTTCCCAGAGATTCCGTTTCCAGATATCTGCTTTCTTCACCCATTCCAGATCACCTTCCGTACAGATAACTGGTGTGCCGTCCCATTTGTCTGCAGTATACAGATGCATATATTCTACCGTATCCTCTCCATATACAAACGTTACAATTCCACGAAAACGCCATGACCGCAAAGTATATCCTGTCTCCTCTTTTACTTCACGAATCAGACAATCCTCCGGGCTCTCTCCATATTCAAACTTGCCACCAACGCCAATCCATTTATCTTTATTTTCATCCTGCTCCTTCTTCGTGCGGTGAAGCATCAGGTACTGTTCTTCTGTTTCCAGATAACAAAGTGTGGTTAATTTTATCATTTTCATCTACCTCTCTATGCTTTCTGCTGATTATTCTACCACATCCGTGCTCTTGCATATAGCCTAAAGATGAAAACAACGAAAAGCAGATGTTGCCACCTGCTTTTCTACGTTATGCATTCTTCAGTTCCTGTACTTTTTTCACCAGCCAGTATCCAAGGGCACCTGCCATTACTCCGATTATCACACCTCCCAGTACATCTGTTGGATAATGCACATACAGATACAGCCGGGAAAAGGCAATCAGAACAGCCAGTCCCAGTGACGATATCCAGATTTTCTTTTCTCCTGCCAGGTAAAGTGCCATCACAGAAGCAAAGGATGCTGCTGTATGTCCAGACGGAAAAGAAAAATCAGTCGGTCTTTTTACCAGCAACTCGATTCCTGTCCTTACGTCAAATGGTCGAATTCTATGTACCAGTGGCTTTAAAATACCATTGCAGATCACCAGATCCACCAGCAGTGCCGCCATCAAAATCACACCAGACTTTCTGGTCTTTGGCAAAACCAGCAAGACAATGCAAAGTAAAATCCAGATGATTCCCGCATCTCCCAGTCTGGTAATCCCACACATCACGGTATCCAGAACCGGGTTATGTATAGTTTGCAATGCATCTAATATTTGAAATTCCATTCCTATTTTCCTTTTCCAGATTTACGGTAAATCTTAAACATCAACGGTGCTTCCACAAGTAACATGGCAATCCAGCCTGCCAGATAAGAATATGGCAATGCTTCAATACCAAAATTCCATAACAGAATCATCGGTGCTGCCGCAATCACACGCACGCCCATATTAGTAAAACTGCTGAGCAGTGTCACCTTCAGGTCTCCGATTCCGCGGAAGAATCCCTGAATGGCATTGGTCAATGCCGGTAAAATATACATCACTGCAATCAGATGAAGGTAGATCACACCATGTCCGATTACTTCTTCATCCTTGACAAACAGGGTCATCAATGGTCTGGCCAATAGCAGACAGATCAGCATCACGACCATGCCATAAATGATCTCCAGAATCACACCACATCGGAAGCCTTCTTTCATGCGGTCTGTCTTCCCTGCTCCTTTATTCTGCGCCATCAGTGCCGTCATAGCATGTGCGATATTCTGCTCCGGTGTAATGGCAAAGTCATCAATACGATTTACAACTGCAAAAGCTGCCGCTACCGATACGCCCATGGTATTCACCAGTGCCTGTATGGCAATCTTCCCCATCTGCACTGTAGCCTGCTGCATGGCAGAAGCCCAGCCATAGGCAATGGTCTTCTTCAAAAGACTGGTATCAAAGACCAGCCACTTCTTTCCCAGACGAAGAATCGGTACTTTTTTCTGTATGTAAATAATGCAGAACAGACAGCAAAGTGCTTCACTTAATACGGTAGATACTGCACATCCGTTACTTCCTGCCTTTAATACAATAACAAAGAACAGGTCACCGAAAATATTCAATGCTGCACTGATAATGAGAAAATACAACGGCGATGCACTGTCTCCCAGTGCCCTTAAGGTACTGGAAAAGAAATTGTACAGGAACGTAAACATCAGTCCCAGAAAAATAATCCGCAGATACTGCCTCGTCATATTCATAATTGCCGGATCTACCTGGAGCATATGCAGGATCGGTGTGGCACAGATCACACAAAACAATGTCAAAATGAATGAAAAAATCATACCTGACAGCATCGTGGTACTGATCTGCCTGTGCAGCATCTTGTAATCCTTCGCTCCATACTGGATTCCCATGAGAATACTGGCTCCCATACACAGACCATTCAAAAATAGAATCATCAACGTACTGATTGGGTTACAAATTCCAACCGCTGCCAGTGCTTCCTTACCCACGAACCTTCCTACAATAATACTGTCCACTGCATTATAGGTCAGCTGAAACAGATTGCCCAGGACAAGCGGTACGGTAAAATTCACCAGAATCGGCATAATCTTTCCGGTAGTTAAATCTTTTGTCATATCACATTCACCTCAAAATAATGATTCTAACTTTCTTATTCTACTACAAAATCATGCCGATGCAATCCTTTTTTAATTACCCGAAATGTCTTCCGGTGTGAGTTTTACTTGCAGCGCTCCTAACGCATCATCCAGATAACCTGATTTGGTTACTTTTAATGGTTGCCACATCCATGCTCGCCGCAGGTATGCTCATGTCCTTCTCCGTGATGATTACATACAGTATCTGGATCATATAATAAGTTTCCTTCAATCAAGGCTTTGACCGCTTCATCTGCATTTCCGCTTACCCCCGGATACAGTTCAATTCCCTGCTGTGCCAGCGCAGTTCTTGCGCCGCCACCGATACCGCCACAGATCAATACATTCACTGCATAATTTTTCAGGAATCCTGCCAGTGCACCATGTCCCTGTCCATTGGTATCATATACTTCTGACTTTACTATTTTGCCATCCTCCACCTCATAGATCTTAAAATATTCACTGTGTCCAAAATGCTGAAATACCTGTCCATTTTCATAAGTTACTGCGATTATCATCTTTTGCTTCCTCCATTCTTCGCTCATTCTTCCAAGACATCGGTTTCCTGCTGTCATCCTGCGTCTGCAGCATTCCAGATTACCGGGGCAGAACTCATAGTTTCCGCCTTCTATCCGCAATTCCTTTCCTGTCACCAGGCACTCTGCCAGCTTCTTCCGTGCTCTTGCATACATCAGTGTCACACTGGTTCGATCCATATTGATCTGCTCTGCACATTCTTCCTGCGTAATTCCTTCGTAGTCAATCAGCCGGATACATTCAAATTCATCCAGACTCATAACAATACGCTCCTGGTTCTGTTCAAACGAACCTGCAGAAAAACTGCAATACTTTGGTCTGCCACAAATGCGTCTTTTCTTTGTTGGTCTCGCCATATGAATCTCTCCTTCATGTTTTTCACATATGTTAATAACAGTATAGCACACTTTCCAAACATTGCAAGATAGAAAAAACAGCCATCTAAAGACGACTATTCCTCTGTACCAGATTATACGAACCTCCAATGCTGTATTCCCCACTGGTCCTTCCAAGTTCCGCTGATGTTCTGTGGGATACAGAGATCACGGTGCGATGCTCTGCTGCACGCCGAAGTGCCTGTAATACCATTTTTTCTGTTTCCGCATCCAGATTTGCTGTAATCTCATCCAATAACAACAGTGAGGGCTGTGCCACTACTGCTCTGGCTATGGACAGCAGCTGCCACTGTCCCTGGGAGAAGTCTTTTCCACTGTTTCTGTCAATCATTTTATTATCGGCATACAGAAGAGTCAATGTCAGCATGCCCCGAACAATATTTTATCATCCAAAGGTGGCACCAGTTGCTTTGATGAACTTCTCGATTGAATGATATCCTTTAAATTAGATATAGCATCAGTCTTTCCCTCTGCAGATCATTGCATAATTCACAGGAGCCCCTGCTCACATCATACACATGCACAATTTGTCTCAGTTCGGGATCTTCCGTGAACTGGCTGACAATATCTGGATATTCTGCCAGTTTTTCCGGTACAAAATGCAGTGTCTTTTCGTTGGAAAATACGGCTGTATATAATATTTCTGCCTCTACCAGATCCTGAAAGATATGGCTCCCATAGGAAAGCTCCGGGTTATATCCTGCATTTTTCTCTTCGATCTCACAGATCGCTTCAAATTCACTGATATCCGCAAATGTAGTCGGTACCCCAAGTTCCGGCGAAGAAGTACCTATCCGTCCGGGAACCATCAAAAGCATATGCTTATTCCGCCCCTTATTTTTCCAGTTCACCACTCCGATCAAACGTGCCACATTTGTCTTTTTTGCATATGGCATATGATAATACGCAATCGGATCCACCAGAACAATCATATCCATTTTTACATTTCTGGATAATCCCATGGAAGAATGTACATTCTCCAGAATAATATTTTCTTCTGGAATATGTTCTGGAATCTTCACTTTTCCGGTATCCTTAAATACCTGAAGCGGACGGCACTGCAGCAGATTTATGGAATATTCTCCTGTTTCCGAGAGGTTCACGGTAAACTCAATGTCTACCGGATATTCGTATTCCCTCTGGATGAGCTGCATAATTGCCTGTATCTGCTTCATTAATATCTCATTTTTCACGATACCACTACAGGAAATAAAACGAACTGACCGGTTGAGCCCCCTCTCCCGGAAGGATCTTTCCACTTCAAAATCATGATCTAACAAAATATTACCCAGATATCCCGGAAGTAACGGCTCGATCTGCTGCAGATCCAGTTGTCTCACACAATGCATGGTTGTATCCACTGCCTCTATATTCCTCTGAGAAAACTGATGTTTTTCTGCAACAGTGGTACAGCTTGTTGCCTGTGGCATATCCAGGCTGACCAGCCTTGGATAAGAACCTTTTGTTCGATCTACCGCCGACGTTCCCAGCCCCATCACCAACCGTAACATTCCTGCCCCGGGATCAATCTGCTCCAGAAATTTATATGGACTATAGGAATATCCCACTCCTGCCGCACATGGCATATAATATGAACCATAGTAAGAACCAGACACCCTCTGCACCAGAAGCGCCATTTGTTCATCCCGCTTGTCCAGTCCTCTTCGCTTTCGGTAATCCAGCGCAGACAGACTCATAGAACTGGCATAGACAGTCTTTATCGCATTTTCAAACTCCAAAAGGCGTTCTTCCAGCGATCCTCGGTTGGCACAAAAAACAGACTCATACTTACCTGCAAACGCATTGCCAAACCCATCCTCCAGAATGCTGCTGGAACGCACAATAAAGGGATCCTGCCCATAATATTCCAGAATATGCAGGAACTGATTTTTCATCTCTTCTGAAAATGCGCCCTCCTTCAGACGCTGTGCGAACTCCTCTGCCAGTGAAAAATATTCTTTTTCCTCTCTCTGACGGATGCGGATATCCCAGAATCCATTGTCTACGATATAGGTATAGTACACATCGGATCCTATAAAAAAAGAATCATGCGGCTCCAGCACCTCCTCAATGTCTGGTGCCAGATTGCGTACAATTGCTCTGGAAAGCAGCATACCGCAGGCTTTTCCACCGATCATGCCTGTTCCGATCATATGATTGCGAACACGGAAATAATCTTCCGGCGTAAAATGTTTTTTCACCATACGTCGCATCTTTTCATCCCTGGTCATCATAATATCGCACATAGTATTACAGGCATCGTCTGTATTCATATGGTTGTCATACAGCATTTTCGCCGTATTAAAAAAACGATTCCAGGAATCGGTAAACTGTTCTTCTCCCGGTCTCTGAAACTTGCCAAGTACCTGATAAAACCGGCTGGACTGTACGCCGTCCAGAATCGGCTTAAATGTCCCTGCTTCTCTGTTATAAATATGTGGCAGGAACATGGTTTCAGAATCACGGTTCCACACCTTAGCCGGACGAACATATATATTTTTCCGATCCGAATACACATCCAGAAAAAGTTGCGTGGTATTTAATATCTTTTTCACAGCATGAAAGGAATGCTTGCCCCGGATGATCGGAAAAAACGCAACCGTATCCAACGTAAACAGAAACGGACAGGTCACACGAAAAAAATTTCCCATCATCAGATCTGTGGCCCAGGCCGTCTGAAGCTCCGACAGACAGTCAAACACATAGAATACGTCAAAGCCCTCTTTTTCAATGATCTTATGTATTTTCACTGTGAAATCTTCAAATCGATGCGATAACGGAATCTCTATCCTTTCAACCTGCGGGCAGTCTTTTACCAGCGGTTCATGACTGGCAAATCGAAAGTATATGATTCGCCGCTTATCTTGAATTGCCTGCTCTACGTATGGTTCACAGAAATACCGGAATTCCTGAAGATTCGAAACTCTCCAGACTACATTATCACCAAGCCGGATAGCATCCAGCGCCTGATCCATGTCCGGAATCCCAGAACAGATTCTTTCAAAAGCTGCCATATCTTCCCCCATTTTATATGTAAAAAAATAAGGCACACAGACATCTTCTGTCCATGTGCCACGTTGCACCTGTATTTACTTGGAGATATTATAAAAAGAATCGTATATAAAGTCAAGCCAGACTTACCTTATTTTGTATATACTGTTTTTCCCTTTGCTATAACCTCTGTGATCTGTAGCTTCTGATCCAGAATGCACAGATCAGCATCATTTCCTTCTTCTATCTTTCCTTTTCCCTTCAGATTCAGGGTCTCTGCAGGGTTGGATGTAATAGCGGAAAGTGCTATTTCCAGAGGAATATCTGCCCGCTCTACGCATTCTTTCACTTCTTTTAACAGACAGCTGGACTGTCCTACGCCCATTCCAAGGAATTCTCCCTGTTTGTTGTAAATCGGCAGGCTTCCCTGTCCATCTGATGAGATGGTGATGCGGTTTGGATTCACGCCTGCATCTAACATCCGTTTCATACCATTGCAGACCCGAACTTCATCGCAAATCGTTTCCCAGTAATCAATGTCTTCATTTCCGGTAAAATCCACAGCCCCACCTTTCAAAGCATACGTGATGGCTTTACGGAACAGCATTTCATTCCGGTTGACATGGGTTGGAAGGAACTGGGATGCAGGTATCTCCGTCTCATCAATCACCCGTTCAATGAGATCCATACATCTCAGGCTATCACCCAAATGCACATTGATGATTCCTGCTTTACCGGAAAGCACACCGCCCAGTCTGGTATCTGCTGCCACACGGGCAAATTCTTCAAAGGTTGGCTGAGAGGATCGATGATCAGAAATGGCAATCTCTCCTGTTCCAATGATTTCCTGAATCATCATAATATCTTTTGTAATACTATCTGTTAGTGTACGCACTGGAATCTGATAACTTCCCGTATAACAGTAAGCCGTCATGCCCTGTTCATTTAATCCCTTTGTTTTTGCTACAAGGGCACACATATCACGCCCAATTCCATCCGTTCCCAGACAGCCCACTACGGTAGTTACCCCAAACTTCGTCAACCCTTCCATAGTAGCCTCAGGGGTTCGATTGGCAAATCCACCTTCGCCGCCGCCTCCCAGCACATGAACATGGCAGTCTATAAATCCCGGTGTCAGGATTTTTCCCGTTCCGTCTACTATTTCCAGTTCAGGAAATAATGTAACACCCTGTATAGTGCCTGCGTCTGTAACTTTTACAATCTTGTCATTAACCGTAAGTACATCTTTTTGCCCCAAATGCTGTGGTGCATATACGTCAATATTTTGAATGAATTTCACCATGTTTCTGCTCTGCCCTCATTTTTAGAAACCGATTCCTACTGCAATCAATATGGTAACAACCGCACCGATCATTAAGATACCAAGGAACTTCCACATAAATTTGATCCAGTTGGACCATTCGATTCTGGCAATTGCCAGGGAACCGATCAGACAGCCTGATGTTGGAACAATTAAATTCGTAAATGCATCCCCCAACTGGAAAGCCAGTACAGAAGTCTGACGGGTTACGCCCAGCAGATCTGCCAGCGGTGCCATAATCGGCATAGTGATTGCTGCCTGTCCGGAACCAGATACCACAAAAAAGTTAAATACTGACTGGAACAGATACATCAGCACGGCTGCCACTGCACCCGATACACCTGCCAGTGCCTGTGAAATATTGTACATAATCGTATTGATGACTGTCGGTGTCGTCGGATCAGAACCGCCAAGCACCTGCATAATCCCCTGTGCCATGGCTACCACCAGGGCTGCACCAATCAGATCCTTTGCTCCATCTTTAAAGGAAGAGGCGATATCATTCATCTTCATATCATTTAAGTGGAAGATGATACCAATGACGCCTGCTGCCACACCCATCACAAAGAATTGAGTAGCAATCTCTGGCATATAGTATCCTTTTGTCATAACTCCCCAGACTACCCAGATTATGGTAACCGCCAATGTCAGTAATACTAAAATATGTCCAATACCAAAACTATGACCTTCGTCAATACCGGTCTTTTCATTCTGATCACGGAAATACTGATCACTTTCGTATGCAACTGAAATCTTCGGATTCTTTTTTACTTTGGATGCATAGAACATGGTCATTCCACAGCCCAGTGCAGTAAATACCACCCACATCACCATTCGGAATCCTGCTCCGGAGAATACATCAATACCGGCAATTCCCTGTGCAATTCCTACGGAAAACGGATTCATCCAGGATGCTCCGAAGCCAATCTGAGTAGCCACATAAGTTACCAGTACGGCAATGACCGTATCATATCCTACTGCTACAAACAATGGGCAGAGAATCATAGTAAACGGAAGTGCTTCCTCTCCCATTCCAAACACTGCCCCTCCTAAGGAAAACAATACAAAAAGTACCGGAATCAGCAGTTTTTCTGCGCCCTTCGCTTTACGAATCAGTCCAATCAGTCCAGCTTCAATAGCGCCGGTTCGGATCATGATGCCAAATGCACCTCCTACTACCAGCAAAAATGCTACAATCTCTATTGCAGAACTACTGACAATTCCATTATACATGTAATTAAAGAAACCTGTTTCACCATCACCACTGAATAAAGCCACACCCTCTGTTACCGGCTTTCCTTCATCATCCGTCAGATACTGGAAACTTCCATCTTTAATTACCGTACGGGTCTTTTCAGTCCCGTTAATCGTGTACGAGATATCTGTTGTCTCGTAATAGCCCTTGGGAACAAGGAATGTCATAACCGCTGCAATAACCACTACAAAAAAGATAATAATGTAGGTATCCGGCACGGTAAATCCCTTGTTGAACAATTTCAGGCCTTCTCCTTTGTTTTTGCTCATAACCTTAAATCTCCTTCATTTTTATATGACACGCAAAGAACAGTGTAACATAGAATTGTAAATAAAGTAAGCAGAAAATGCGAAAAATGGGGATTTTCTGAAAATAATATTGCTATCACAGGAAACATATGTTAAAATGACAGCCGAACTGGTTCGGAAACCTCCCAGTATAAAAAACTAGGCAAAGTAAAAATAGAAAAACAGGCTGCTCTGGCAGTCTTTTCACTGTTGCTTTTGTTTATTGAGGTATAAACAAGAGCTTTTTTTATGCCGTAAGCCAAGATTCTATTTTTACACGCAAGAAAGGATTGTAATGGAAAAAAGAAAAGTTATTATTGACTGTGATCCGGGCATTGATGACAGTCTCGCCATCATGCTGGCACTGAAATCTCCGGAGATCGAGGTCGTGGGAATCACTGTGGTCTGTGGCAATTCTCCCGTAGAGATGGGATTTGAAAATGCCAAAAAAATTCTAAAACAGATGAACCGACTGGATGTACCGGTGTTCATCGGTGAAAGTACCCCGTTAAAACGGGACTATGTAAATGCCCTGGATACCCATGGGGAAGATGGATTGGGAGAAAGCTTTCTGCCAGAAGTTCCAGGCTTCCATCAGGATAGGAGTGCTGTAGACTTTCTGGCTGATATTTTGAAAAAAGAATCCATCTCTGTGATTGCACTGGCTCCAATGACGAATCTGGCCAGACTGATTCAAAAGGACAAAGATGCTCTTGCCAATATTGATACGTTTGTTTCCATGGGTGGTACTTTTAAAAGCCATGGTAACTGCTCTCCTGTGGCAGAATATAATTACTGGTGCGATCCGGATGCTGCAGCCCTTGTATATCATACGATGCACGAGCTGGGTAAAACCATCCATATGGTGGGTCTGGATGTGACAAGAAAGATTGTCCTGACACCTACTCTTCTGGAATATATCTGCCGTCTGGATCAAGAAACTGGTTCATTCATACGCAAGATCACAAAGTTCTACTTTGACTTCCACTGGGAATGGGAACATATCATTGGCTGTGTCATCAATGACCCTCTGGCGGTTGCTTATTTTCTGAATCCATCTATCTGTCAGGGATTTAACTCTTATGTACAGATCGAGACCGAAGGGATCTCCCTTGGTCAGTCCGTAGTAGATGCCATGAACTTCTATCGGAAAACACCGAATACCAAAGTGCTAACAGAAGTGGATGTATACTCTTTCTTCCAGACATTCCTGTCAAGGATTCTGGATTTGGAACCGGAAAAACTGGATATTTTACAGGATTTGATCTAAGGAGGCGTGTGAATTATGAAAACATCAAAAATGACAACATATACGATCTGCATGATCGCTTTTGCTATTTGTATCAACTTTGTAGGCGGACAGATTGCTTTGCTTATGAGACTCCCGATTTATCTGGACAGCATCGGTACCGTCTTCGTAGCTTCTACACTGGGTCCGTTTTACGGTATGCTGCCAAATCTGCTCAGTGGCCTGTTGATGGGTATGACCGTAGACGTCTATTCTCTGTATTATGCACCGGTCGGTATTGTACTTGGTTTTGTCACCGGTCTTGTGTACAGAAAATGGCAGCCGAAAAAATGGGGCATCCTTCCGGCAGCCCTGCTGATTACCCTGCCATCTACCATTATCAGTTCCTGCATTACCGCATTTTTATTCGGTGGTATTACTTCTTCCGGATCTACCATCCTGGTACAGATTCTAGCAAGAACACCGCTTGGTATGGTGGGAAGCTGCTTCGTAGTTCAGTTTATTACTGATTATATTGACCGTGTTTTATGCCTTGCAGTATCTGCAGTTCTGATCACTGCACTGCGAAAAAATATGAAAGGGATTTTTGCAAAATGAACATATTAATTACAGGTACCAGCTCAGGAATCGGAAAGGGCTGCGCAGAATATTTTCTGAAAGAAGGGCATCTGGTATATGGATTTGACAAAGATACTTCTACAATTTCACATCCTGCTTATACCCATTTCTGTCTGGACATACGGGATAAATCTGCCTACCCAAAGCTTTCTCCTGTGGATATCGTAATTAATAATGCCGGTGTGCAGGATGGTGATGATATTGATGTAAATCTGAAGGGAACCATTTCTATTACAGAACATTATGCCATCCATCCGGCAATCCATTCCGTGATCATGATCGGTTCTGCCAGCGGACACACTGGTTCAGAATTTCCGGAATATGCAGCCAGCAAAGGCGGCGTTCTCGCTTACACAAAGAACGTCGCCATGCGCATTGCTCCTTATCAGGCCACCTGCAACAGCCTGGACTTCGGTGGCGTCTTAACCGAGCTGAACCGCCCGGTGATGGAAGACCAAAAGCTCTGGAATCAAATCATGGAGCTCACCCCGCTGAAACGGTGGATGACTGTAGAAGAAGCTGCACAGTGGATCTATTTCATGGCTGTGATCAACCGCTTCTGCACCGGGCAGAATATCCTGATTGATGGACTGGAAGCCGGAAACTGCAACTTCATCTGGCCGAAATAACGTTAAAAAAAGGAACCATACTGCGTTCTCACAGTGTGGTTCATCTTTTTTCTCTCAAATGTTTCAATCCAAAATATTTTTTTCCCACTCAGCTTCTTTAAATCCCGTCAGGATACAGTTTTCTTTGACAACCAGCGGACGCTTCACTAGCATTCCATTGGTCGCAAGTAGCTTCAACTGTTCCTCTTCGCTCATCGTCGGCAACTTATCTTTTAACTGAAGTTCCTTGTATACCATTCCACTGGTGTTGAAAAACTTCTTAAGTGGAAGTCCGCTTCTCTCATGCCAGTCTTTCAGTTCCTCATAAGTTGGATTTTCTTCCACAATATGACGGTCTGTATATAAAATCTGATGCACATCCAGCCACTTTTTCGCTTTCTGGCATGTGGAACATTTTGGGTATTCTAAAAATAACATCATTTTGTCCTCCTGTTTTGCCTTTATGTCAAAATTGTATCACCACCTGGATGTAAATTCCAATGTTTTTGTAAGGAAATCCATCCGTGCATTCCGTCCTGGTTTTTTATTTTTCCACGTTCGCCTTTGTCTCAATATATTGGCTGCCTTTTAGTTCTCCAACATAGCCGTTTGGAATAAGTGCATTTTTTCTGATCGCTTCCGTATAAATTTCACGCATGGTTGCTATCTCAAATGCTCCGGCATGCACATCAAGCGCATCCTCAGGCATTTTGCTGATCTGAAACATTTCCTCAAATGGCATATCAGTAAGTTTCAAAATATAATCTTCTTCACCGGAAAAACCATGCTCCTTCAGCTCATATTCATATTCCATCCAGTAAGCCTGCGTCTTGGCGTCTGGCTTGATTTCATATTCAGTTTTACATTCCCGTAGTGAAATCAGAAAACTCCTTTTACATTTCGGACAGAAAAGCGGAAAGTTCTGTAAAACCGTGTCCTTGCGCAACTGTGTCCGGGTCTTTCCGTGGCACGCCGGACACAAAATCCATTGCGTTTCAGGAGTGCTCATTGCGTTTCTCCTGCCTTGGATTTCACAAACAGCATCATGGCCTGAAATTCGGTTGACAGCATTTCGCCAAGCCTTCTTTCAGAAAACTGGCACATCCGAGTCGCACACAAAGCACCTATGTGTCCCATGCGTCAGGTGTAATAAGAAAATAAATTGCTGCTCCGAGCGTTCCTAATATTACAGAAAGGAACCATGCAACTAGTATCCACCTAAGATTCTTTTTAATATGTGATTTCCATCCCAAATGCTGCAGACCTGGGCGGGAAATTGCAGTCGCAAGCTATAATACGATAGTAATCATCCATATCCACGCTGAGTTTTACCGTGGTATCTGGTTTTCGTTTGCTCAAGAGGCACACCGTCTCCACGTGGCGCGATACCTTCTGATTGATGTCAGGTCTTGTGCCCGTTTACGGAAACATATCCTGTCAAAACGGAAACCTGTCCACTCCTCTGATATCGCGCATTCACAACTTCAAACAGATGCAATCTGTAGCAAAATTGACATCCATATCAAGGTCTTAACTCAAAATAATCATCCCCGTCCAAAACAACCTTTCCAGTCAGGTTCCACACCCCGGACCACGGAGGACCATCATCCCCGGAACACAGAAGGACAGCCTTCCATCTTCCAGAATAACAGGAGCCACCGCAATATTTTTCATCCGCGGCATATATGGCTGTTCAAACCAATACGCTTTCCTCTCATCCATTTCTCTTCATCTCCATGATAGCCACCTGCCATGCAAACTTGAAGTGAACAAAATCGCTGCGCGATGGCCTGCCAAGGCTGTGGCGCAGTTTTTTACTTTTTCTAAAAAAGGCAGTGACAGGATTGGCCC
>NZ_JAOQKE010000021.1:0-55268 GCF_025567005.1 Muricoprocola aceti | reverse complement strand
TTCTATTTTCAGGGAATTCCCTTTCTGATAACAGGGAATTTTGTTTCCGATTTCAGGTACTTTTATTATACGCTACACATATAATCTTGTGATTCGGGAACAGATTTTCTAAAAATGACCATAAAAATGACAGGGTATGTAACCCTGTCATAAAGTCAGAAATTGTTCCTTCACTTATAGGAGAAATTCGAGGGGATAAACGGAACTGTTTTTTATAGCTTTTAGAATTGTTGTCAGCATTTATACAACACTAATCAGCCTTAAACAGCTACATTTATTTATTGCGGTCTAATTCATCAATATACTCTTCAAGACATATACCCTGTGAATATATTTCTTTTGCTGCTTCTTTTCCAACATACCGATAGTGCCAGGGTTCGTTAATCACTCCGGTTATATCCGTTTTGTCAGATGGATAACGCTTGATAAAACCATATTTGTGTGCGTTTTCAGCAAGCCATGTATAGACAGCATCACTGGAATTAATTGTTTTATCAGCATTTATATCAACAGCAATGCCAATCTGATGCTCGCTTGTTCCCGGTATTGCCACCCATTGCTCTGCAAGTCGTTTTGCCTCTGAACTGCTATGACCCTCATTTTTATATGCGTCTATTTTCTCATCCATCAGTTGCTGTTGCTTTTCTGTTGTACGATAGCCAGCGGCAACAAACAGCCCATATCCTTGCGCCCTTGCATCATCAAACATATCCTGCAAGTCCGGATAGATTCGAGAATCAACTTTTTCGCCATTAGATAGTTCGGTCAGCTCCACCTTATAATTATGGGGAATGTAGTTTTCATGATTAACAAGCAATAAATTCCAGCCATAATCATTATTTGCAGCATGATGTGTAATTCCAATTCCCTTTACAGCCAGCACATAAAGTATAATAATCAAAGCAGAGAGAAGTAGTACCCATTTTCGCATTCTCTTTTTATGTTCATGCCGTTTCACTTATTTAATCTCCGTTCTCTTATAAACACGATATAATATAGGTTGAAGGATCAGACAAACTACGGCATAAACAGGCACAATTACCGTTGCAGAGGTCATAATTTTTCCTCCAATTTCAATCAAAGCTGATTCTTTTAAGTCATTATAAATATCCAACAATTGATCCGGGAAAAAGGAACAGAAACCCGGCAGCGTAATAATTCGACTTAAAAAAGGAAACACACACAAAACAATAAAAGGTACAATAATTGCGGTAGCAGTGGAGTGACTAAATGCAGATACTAACATAGCAAGTGTAGCTGCAAATAATGTACCGATATAACCGCCTGCTACAATAAAAAGATAAGCCCTGAAAAAAGTAATATTGTAAACAGACCGCCACATATCTAATTGAAGCGGACAACCTGCGCCATCTGCACCGAGTACGCAAATGATAGTCAGCGTATAAAGCACTACAAAGACTATATAGAAAACTGAGGTAATCAGAAAACCCGCACCTACTTTTGATACAATAGCCTTGTTCCTTCCCATCTTAGCAGAAAAAAAGATGGAATCTGCTTTTGTCTGAAACTCGTCTGAAAAAATACCTGAGACCAAAAAACCAATCATCAAAGCTAACATCAAAATAAATGTTGATATGTTTTGCAGCAATGCTGCCCAACCATCCGTATATTCATAGTAAAATGGAGTGTCCAACGCTTCATATCGTTGAATCAAAAAATCCTTTTCTTTCTGCGTATAATATTCCTTACCGGAATCCAACCAATTTTTCAACGTAGAAATCCGCTTTTCATACAGCTTATTTACATCGTCCTCGGACACGCTGTCAGCGGCAAAATAATTGTAGTCTCTGTAATCGCTCCATGCGGAATTGATAACATCAAGAATACCCAAAATGCCTTGTTTCTCTGAAAATGCCTGATCCTGTTTTGCAATGTCATCAGACTGTGCTTCATCGGAATTGTTAATTCTCCTGTTTTCGGCAATCACTTTTTTCAGCACATCATCGGTAAGATAGCCTGCCCATTCGTTCCTTGCGTTTCTTAGATTCTTAGCAGCCGTAAACCCAACCGAATGATTCCCGTTTTCATCCACATATTCCACTCTGTTAATAGTCAAAATGCTGGTAATTATCGTAATCACAACCATAAGCAAAATTACAATTTTGTTCCTGGATTTAGAAAACACTTTCTTCAACTCAAAATTCAGCATTTTTATCACCTGCCTTTTCTCCGAAATAATACAAAAATACATCCTCTAAAGATGCTTCCACGCATTTTGCTTCGGGAACCGGCTTTTCTTTAGAGATAATTCTTAATTCCACGCCATCGGACTCTGCTTTCATATTTGAAATCTTATATTTTTCAGCCATAGAAGAGACCGCACTTTTTCTTACAAAACATTTCCATACATCTACCGGCATGGTACGAATGAGTTCATCCGATGTTCCGCTGCGCACTAGTTTTCCGTCTTTCATCAACCAGATTTGGTTTGCGATATATTCAATATCTGATACGATATGAGTAGACAATAGTACCAATCTTTCTTCTGACAATTCACTAATCAAATTACGAAAACGAATCCTCTCATTTGGATCAAGCCCTGCTGTCGGTTCGTCTAATACCAGGATTGCAGGATTATTTAACATTGCCTGTGCGATTCCTGCTCTACGTTTCATGCCGCCTGACAATTTTTTCATCTTTCTGTTGGTAACTTTGGAAAGACCAACTTTAGAAATTAGCTCTTTCACCCGTTTCTTAGCAACAGCAGGGCGTACTCCTTTTAGAGATGCAATGTACATCAAATAGTCCTGCACCGTAAATTCGGGGTAAAACCCAAAATCCTGTGGCAAATATCCCAGTAAATTTCGATATTCACTATCCATTTCAAAAATGTCTTTTCCATTACAGGTAATACTTCCGCTTGTAGGTTTCAGCAATGTGCAAAGCATTCGCATCATCGTTGTTTTTCCCGCTCCGTTTACCCCCAGCAGCCCATATACGCCATTTGTCATAGTCATGGTCAGATGGTCTACAGCCGTAAAGTTTCCGAATTTCTTCGTTAAATCATTAAATTTCACTTCCATTTTGTAACACCTCCAAATAATGATTGCAATGATTCAATAAGCGATAGATTGCAAGAAACATATAAATAGCTGCGAATCCAATCAACAGTATCCAGACTGGAACAGCAATCTTTTCATAGATATTTTCATTTAGGACGATAAACAGCCATATAGCACTCCATAAGACGCATAAGATAATCGCAGATCCTTCGCTGAAAGAATATTTACTGCATAGCGTGCCAAAACAGATGCAGGCTGTTACACTTAACGGAAGCAAAAATTGAACCATCAGTTGAAGCAGCTCAAAATGCAGACCAACGGTTGCGGCACCGCAGAACACAGTCAATAAAAGAGTATCTGCAATGCCAAACAATAGTGTTCTTGCTGCATACACCTGTTTTAAGGAAAAATAGGAAACAGCTTCGATTTCCATAGATTTGTTTGAACTGTTTTTCCAAAATTCCGGGATAACTAAAATAACGAATAATGATGCAATTACTCCCAGACTTCTTTGGATATAAAAATCATCCTCCGCATTTTTCAAGATAAACCACAAACAAAAAAGAAGCAGAAATTGAAACAGCCACCATTTCTTTTCAATTACTTTTAACTGTGTCCATAGGAACTCATGATATGACAGTATTTTTTTCTCTTCCGCAGCATAGAAAGCTTCCAATGATTTCTTTACCGTCAATCTGATTTTCTGTTCATCAGAAATGACTGTATTATCGCTCTTATTCTCATTAGATTGCTTATTTGCGTTCATAAAATCAATCCTCCTTCAACAAATTCTTTAATAACAACCTCGCCCTTTGGATTCGATATTTCACAAGCGGTAATCCAACTTGCAGAAGCTCTGCTATTTCAGATAATTTCAAATCTCTAAAATAGTGGAAAATAATGACCTCCTGCAATTCATCAGGCAATTTTTTCAAAGCATCTTCGATTGCAATTTTATCAAAGATACCATCCAATTCCAAAATATCAGACATATCCCCTATCTCATTTGATGCACCATCCCACAAGTCATCCCTTGCCTTTTTATAATAATCACGACAAAGATTCCCGGCTATGGTATACATATAGTTTAGGGTTTTACCCATATAATGGTAATTGGAGAGTTTTTCAAAAAAGTGTACAAAGACCTCTTGCGTAAGATCCTCGGCGTATGATGTATCGGGACAGTGGTAGCAGCAGTAAGTTAATATAGATTCATAATATTTATGAACAAAAATATCAAAAGCTGCTTCATCGCCCCGCTTCATTCTCCTTATTAGTAAAAAATCTGCGTCCACTTACACCCTCCTTTCCCATTAGTGAAATCAAATTATCTTTCTATTATGTATAACGAATCAAATAAAGAAAAAGATAGGACAAAATAAAAAAAAGTTTGGTGCTGCCTGTCAAATCTTATCAATATGATACAAAAATAAGGGGCAGACCGTTAGCCTGCACCCTGTTTTAAGTTATTTTACGGTAATTATTATTTATTGTTTTCAGTATCATCTAACAATTCTGGTGTAGTTGCATTGGTTTCTGACAAAACACTGTGTCCAAGCTGTTCTTCAAGTGCCTTGCGTGCATCCCCGGCGATTTTGCCACCTGCAATCGTAACTTCTTTTGTCTGTGAAAAACCTTCTGGCTGTCTACTTCGTGATATTTCAGTTGCAGAAACTTCGGCTAGGAGGTTGAGAGCAAGTTCCGTGTTTGTCATATTGTCACGCAGATTCTCTTTCTTTAATCCCTTTAATTTTTTATATTCCTGAACGGATTTCCCAGACCATGCGATGGTAAGAATATTGGTAAGTGTTGCGAATTCTTTTGATTCCTTTATACCTGCATTTTGCCATTCATCTGTCAATTCTTTTCTAATCTCAATGGTTCTGAGACGTTGTGAAATCCATTTATCTGAATACCCTTTTGCTTTATATGTAGCAACCGCACGTTCCATTGCTTTCTCTGGATCAGCAATTTCTTCCAATCTTTCTGCACCGACTTTTGCCAGCCATGTTTTAAATGGCTCAGCTTTTGGTGAAGGAATTGACTGAATGATTCTAAGAATTCCTTCTGTGTTGGCGGCCTGTGTTTTTCGCATCTTCCCATCAGGTGCTAACATTTGAAGTGGGGTACAAATTGTACCCCACTTGGATTCAAGTGCTTTGTCACGGGCACGCATCTTCTTGATATATTGTTTGGGGTCAGAACTATCAGTCAGTACCTGTACGACATCAACAATCGAAAGATACCATTCTTCTTCGCCGGAGTGCCAAACTTTTCGGATACTGTGGTCATTAAAAAATTCCAAATCTTCATCCACCATGTTTTTTTTGTCTATGGAAATGGCATTTGTTTTTCCTTCTTTGTCATCATAAATATATACTATCATTATGTTCCTCCCTTGATATTTCTATGTTGTTTATTCCTCATCCTTTTTCGCCCGACACTTATATACATTATACTGATTTTTACATTGCGGAGAACAGAACTGCACATTGGAGCGGCTGGCTACAAATATCTTTCCACAGTGCTTGCACAGTTTCAGCGTAGAGTTTTCATCCGTTATCATAAAGGAAAACATCATCTGAATGGCAAGCATCAGGGAATTGAAATCCCATACGATGGCAGGCTTATCCAAAAGTTCTATGTGGTAAGTCGGGGCAATGCCGCCAAAACATTCCATTCCTTTTCGGTATACATTCCGTTCTGCTTCCTCCAACGTATCATAATCCTGATAATACAGAAAGCTGGTAACAAAGGTAAAAGCCCAGTCAGAGAATACCGTGGTAATCCATTCATAGCTTTCAGCATATTCCTTTTGAAAGCTCATAAGCACTGCTTGTGGCTTATCTTGTAAAGTCATAATTACCGCAAACATTTCCCGGCTATCTGTATTCCACGTAGATTCCCGACCTTTTTTTACAAAAGAGATCTTGTCAAAAGGAAAGAAGTAGGCGAGGTAATCTTCCGTAGAAAGCGTTTCCTGTTTGATGAAATGATTCTTGGGAAGATAGACTGCATCATAGGTGATAAATTCCGGTGTGGTTGGAAGTGCGGTCATCAGTCCAAGAAGTCCAAAATGTTCTGCAAAGCTCTGAATCCTCTGTTTCAATTCTTCCATAGAAGCTTTTTTCTGCATAACATCAAGACCAATTCCAAGAGCGGTCAGTACCAGCTCCTTATACTCCTTGATGGGATTGTAAAGTGACATTACGGCATCTTTTGCCGGAGTAAGGTACAAAACGCCGTCAGTCGATTCTTTCCATTCATATTTATCATAACGTACCCAGTGAGCACTGGTGCGTTTAAAAATGTTATCCATATTTCTGATACCTCTGTTTCGTCATAAATGTCTATTTTTATTGTGAGTAATTGCTATAAACAAAATTCGATTACATTCCAATCATATCATCTATCCATCCGTACTGCAATGTCTTTCTAAAAAGTTTCGTTCCTTCATAGTTGTTGACAGTCCGTTATCACATTTATACTGCAAAACCGGAATCAGCTTTTTGTGAATCTTCCTTAAAATGGTTGCTCTCACCTTACGGATATTCCGGTCAGACTGCTCATACATTTTCGCAAGACAGCATGTACTGTAATCCCTGATATATAAAAAATAGAAAAGTGCTTTGTGCTTTTCACTTAATTCACTTAGTATCTGTGAGATATTGCTGTCGCATACAAGCTCCTGCAATTCATAAGGACAGTCAAATATTACATCTAAAAATTCGCCCTTCATCATTTGCTGCCAGTACACACTTTGAATGGGTGCCGGAATAACAATCTCATCCGGAGACATGTTGTACTCAAACGGAACCTCGGCATCATCCCGGCAGACCTCGTGATAACGCTCACGTCTTTCACGGTTTTTATCCTCTTTGTCCCATGCGTCAATGACATCTTCAAAATCTCCCTGTGTTCTGGCAGCAGCTTCCATTCTTGCAATGGCAGCTTTTCGCAGGTCTCTTTTTAATATCAGCCGTTCGGCAACCTCAGGTTCTGCCTGTTCCAGTAAATCCTCTTCCGGGATGAAAGCATCTTCTTTAGTTTCCTCTTCCAGTGAAATCGTCCATTTATAATGCTCTTCTTTTTCTATCGTATCATCTGATTCTGGATTATCCGAATTATCAAAATAAAAATCTTCTCTGCTCTCCATATAAAAATCCTTTTTCAAAAAATCTTTTCAAAACAGTTCCGTTTTGCATCGGAATTTTCTCCTTTAGGTGAAGAAGTAATTGTTTTGATTGAAACAGATTACTCGAATTCAAGAAAGGAGAAAACGGAAAATGAAAAAAGGAACGATTCACATTGCCATTCGTGCCCCAACTGCTATGCATTTATTATAACAAACAAATGTTCGATTATCAATTGTTTATTGAAGGAATGGAGGGTTTTTATGGAGAAGAAACAGAATGGTGAAAAGTGTACCAGTACTTTTACAAAAAGAATTGGAAACACCACCTATCGTGTCAATGTGCATTTCGCAGAAAACACAACGGATACCGTAGAGGATAAGCTGCTACACCTGATGGGTACAGTGGCGCTTACAGATGAAATTTCATCAGCTACTGATGAAGCAGAAGCAGTTTAAAAGGAGGAACAATCTTATGGTTAGAACACAGAGAAGTATTGAGGAACGCATTTCTGAAAAGGAAATACAGTATGAGCAGGTAATGGAAAAGGCGAAACAGTATCAGGCGCAGATGAAGCGGCTCAAACAGCAGCAAAAAGCAGAGGAACGCAAGAAACGTACTCATCTGCTGTGTCAGATTGGAGGAATCGTGGAAAAGGTACTGGATCGTCCGCTGGTGGAGGAAGATGTGATGCGTCTTTTGAATTTCCTAAATCAGCAGGAACGAAATGGAAAATATTTTACCAGAGCAATGGAAAAATGCCCGGATACGGGCAGTGAAATGGAAGGTGCCAAGAATGAGTAATTTGGTATCTTCTTTTTATATGTTGGGAGTTGCAGAGGCAGAAATGCTTTTGCAATTCCCTTTTCTCGTAAGAGAGAAGGGCGCACTTATAGACAGGCAGAGCCTGTCTGATATAAGTTTGCCACAGGTGGCAACCGGTCTGCGCTTTGCTTGCCGGGCTCGTTCCGTCGGCGGGGCTTTCAGCCAGACCAAGTTGTGTACTTGGATGACAGCAACTTGTGCAGTTGCATCGCACTCTTCGCAGAGAGCGGTCTTGCAGACGGCTATTTGCCGGATACGGCAAAATGGTAAAGCAAAAACCGCCTATGCGGTTTTTCAATATCATACGGGGAGGTGGTACGATGGCAATTTTTCATCTTTCCATTAAGATAGTCAGCCGAAGCTCTGGAAAAGGTGCAGTTGCCGCAGCTGCTTACCGGGCGGGTGTCAAATTGGAAGAAAAGGAAACCGGATATACGCACGATTACACGAGGAAAAGAGGTGTAATCTATTCGGAGATTTTTCTCCCAGCCAATGCACCACAGGAATATCAGAACCGGGAAATTCTCTGGAACGAGGTGCAGAAAGTGGAAAAGAAATCGGATGCCCAGCTTGCAAGGGAAATTGAAGTGGCACTTCCGGTTGAACTTTCAAGGGAAGAACAGATTACACTTTTGCAGAATTATATTGCAGAAAATTTCACTTCCGCTGGAATGTGTGCGGATATGGCAATTCACGAAAAGCATGTGGATGGGAAAACAGTTTTGCACCAAAATCCCCACGCCCATATCCTGTTGACCACCAGAGGATTCAAGGAAGACGGAAGCTGGGCTCCAAAGGAAAAGAAAACTTATGCGCTTGATGAAAACGGAGAACGGATTCCACTGATGGATGAGAATACTGGTTTGCAGAAACTCGGAAAGCGGAATGAGAAGTTATGGAAACGTGTTACGGTTCTGTCCAATGACTGGAATAGTCAGTCCAATGCTGAAAAGTGGCGCAGTTCCTGGGCGGATATGTGCAACCAGTATCTTGCACCGGAGAATCAGATAGACCACAGGAGCTTTAAACGACAGGGCATTGAACGGATTCCCACGATTCACGAGGGATACGCAGCCAGACAGATGGAGCGGAGGGGGCTTGCTTCGGAACGGATGGAACTTAACCGTGAAATAAAGCGGCTGAACCAAATCATTTCCAAACTGAAAGATACTGTTTTGGGAATAGGGAAAAGGCTGATGGAACTAAAGGACAATTTAATGAAAGTGAGGATGCACTATGGAGAAAGAAATATTGCAAAACGAACTTCCAATACTGGAAGAGATGCTCGCACTTATGACAGAGCAGCAGGAACTGATACTGGAGATTACGGAGGAGCTGCAGGCGGCGAATCAGGACTTGGCACAGGCAGAGAAAGTAATCAGGGAAAAGGACAGACAGATCAATTCGTTGCAGTCATTGGTGCAGCAATTGAACGACGAAAACGAACAATTGACGAAGCTTTAGAGAGGAGAAAAGAGATTTACGAACGATTTGAGAGGTTACAGAGACTCAGATCTGCTGGCAATGCTGGAACAGATGGAGCAAATGCAGGCGGAACTTACGGAAAAGACCCAGACCATACAAGCATTAGAGAGCGAACTACAGCAGCTTCCGACCTTATCCGAATGGCAGAACGTGCAGGTGCTGATGCAAGAGCAAACGACGCAGCTTCAGGAGCAGTCATTAAAGATTCGCAGACAGGCAGAGCATATCGTGAAGTAGAACGAGAGCGACAGGATTCTGAAAGACAACGAAAGATTAAGGCTCGAAAACGAGGAATTGACCGATAAGGCAGATGCTGCTTTGCATAAGCAGAAACAGGCAGAACAGGATGCAGCTTATGCAAGAAGCCATATGAAGATTAAGGAAGTGGAGGTTGAGAGAAAAGTGCTGTATGAAAAGTGCAAAAACTGTAAACAGTCGTTGCTTGACAAGGCGATTGTTTCCTACCGTAACCGAAAAGAGTATTTGGAAAATTATTTGTTTCTTTTTATGATGCTTTGCACAACAACTATGATACTGACGGCTTTTCAGCAGGAGGCATTTTGGAAAGATACCGTGGATTTCTTTACCACTTTCTTGAATGGCTGTGGAAAAGTGCTGGTAATGATAGTTGACGCAGAATGTGGACTTGCACAACTGCTCGCCGACATGATTAGTCAGCCGATATGGGGCAATGTAGTATACTGGATTGCATTGACACTGTTCCTCATCTCAACTGGAATCCTGCTCTTTTTTATCTGTCATATGGCGTGGGATAAGAATAGAAAAAAGATACGGTCAGGAATCAATATGTGGACTGTATCCATTGCAATTCTGCTGTTGATGGTGGTTGTATATCTTGGAGATTATATCCGAATGATTTTACCGATTAACCTATTCCTGCTATGGTTGATAGGTGTTGGGGTATTGCTTGCGATTGGTATATATGTGGCTGAATGTAGTAAATATCACTATTAAGGAAGTACAGCCCGTCACGTTGATGTGATGGGCTGTATATTTCAGATTTGAAATTCTGTTTCACCTATAGAATGAGGAGATACATTTAGGCAAATATTTAGATTACCTGTCTGTTTGTGTAAAAAGACTCTATTGCCCGTGCAAAGAAATCAGAAGCCCCTTCACCGTATTTTTCGTCTATCATTGGTCTGATTTTTTCATTGCGGTAATATTGCGCCTGTGCCATCATAAAGCCTTTTTCTTCTTTTATCTGGGAAAACTGTTTCATAACAAAGCCATATTCTCCGACAAGCTCTTTTACTTCAAAAGAATCTATGTCACAATTCTGTTTTGCAATCAGTTTTTGCAAAATCGCTTCTATCCGTTTGTTATAGCTTTCTGCAACTTCTTTGCTGACGGGAGTTCGGGCAACAGACAGAAACTTGTCCTTTCCACCGTACCATTCAACTACCTTTGCATAGCCTTTCTGCATTTCTTCCGAAGATACGACTTCCATATAATGCTTTTTCCATTGTTCAATGCTACCAAATTCTTTAATTGCAATATTTCTCATATTCTCCGGCATATACTCAAGCATGGTTTGGAACATTTCTTCTACTTCTGTTTTGGTAAAAATTGTAAAATCCATTTTGTTCTCTCCTTTCAGAATGTCATCAATGCTGGCAATCAGACGTTCCATTCGTTCTTTCTTTGTTACCAACATTTTTCGCTGTACTTGTAAAATCTGATTTCTATCAAGAGCCGGATTGTCCAAAACAGCTTTGATTTCTTTCAAGGAGATATCAAACTCACGGAAAAATAAAATCTGTTGTAATGTTTCCAGTGCCTTATCGTCATAAAGCCGGTATCCCGCATCACTTTTTTCTGTTGGCTTTAACAACCCGATTTCATCATAATAGTGAAGCGTGCGAACGCTGATACCTGTTAAATCTGATATTTCTTTTACAGTTCTCATAGCTACTGACCTCCTGTTCTTGATAAGATAACTTTAAGCTATGACGCTCCGAGAGAGTCAATAGGTATTTTGAATTTTAGTATAACATTTTTCTGCTCTAAAGGAAAAAGGTTGTTTGATATTCAATTATAATAATTCAAGACTGTCCTCTGCATCTACCCACATCTGTAAATTTCCATCCAATGCCAATGTCGCATATTCCAGTGGCTCATCTATTGCCAGTGCATTTAAGGCGCATTGTGAACCGGGAGTTGTCCGTAAGCCATCTTCTGCAACATTGCAGTCAATTCTTAAAGTATATCCATTGAATGTTGTTACATCAATACTGTTATGATACATATCGTATTCCGCATGTCTATTGCACTTCCAAACCAACAGTTAGTAGGAAAGCCTTATAAAATCTTACATAGTAGTATGAATTCCCTTACAACTGCTGTTTCTAAAATAAAAGAAGCAGAAGAGTTGTATTCTTTGGAAAGTCGCATTTTCCTGGAATCCACGGGAATTTATCATTACCCACTCTTCTGCTATCTTCGTGATAAGGGTTTTAACTGCTCGGTTATAAATCCTATCATCACTAAGAATAGCACAAATATGAATATACGAAAAGTACATAATGACCGTTTTGATTCTAAAAAGGCTGCTTTAGTTGGTTTGAAACCTGATTTAAAGGTTTCTCTTATGCCATCTGACCTTGCCTTAAACTGCCGTAATCTGTGTCGTGAATACTACGACTTAATGGATAACCGCAGTGCTTACGTGAATAAACTGCAAGGTGAATTACGTATGGCATTCCCACAATATCTTGGTATTTTTTCCAAAGTAACTATCAATACATCTCTCACTTTATTGGAGACTTATACATCTCCAAACGCTTTTATTGAAGCTGACAAACAAGAGATTATTGATACCATTAAATCTACAGCTCACTTTGGACTTACATATGCCGAAAAGAAGTATAATGCCATTATTCAAGCTGCACATGATGCCAATGAATTCGGTTACATCATTGATAGTAATATCAAACGTATCCGTCTCTACATAAGTTTCATCCGCAAGTATGATGAAGAAATCGCAGGCATCATGGATGCTTTGCATAATCTTGTAGATTCCAACGAAGATACTGATTTTGTGAAACAAATCCACTTGATAGAAACATTTAAAGGTGCCGGTTTCTTATCTGCGGTATCTCTCATGGGTGAGATTGGTGATTTTTCAGCATTTACAAAGCCAAAACAACTCTTTGCTTACTTTGGTCTTGATCCAGCTGTCAAACAATCTGGTAAATTTGAAGGAACCAAAGTACAAATGTCAAAAAGAGGTTCCGCTATTGCCAGAAGAGTAATTCATGTATTAACACTTCAGAGCATCAGTACTTCCAGAACTGGGGAGGCTAAAAATCCTGTATTAAGGGATTACTACCTCAAAAAATGTGAATCAAAGCCTAAACTTGTTGTTATGGGAGCTGTCTCACATAAAGTATGCAACATGATATTTGCCATACTCAGAGATAACAAACCTTTTGAAATCATCACTCCACAGGAGCACATAAGACAATACAATGCGGCTAAATGCGACGAAGCTGCATAAAATACTGAATTACCCGAATCTATATCTTTTTTAAAACAAGATATTTTCACCAAGGGATAAGTGCGCCCTTTTTTAGTCCTAAAATATAATCAATATTTTTTAAATTTCTTATTGACATTTATTAGCTGGACTTTTTCTTTTTTGTTACGTATGCGAAATAATAAATATATTATACCCTGAAATGATTAGATTGTACACCGAAAAAGATTCGTGGTACAATAGTACCATATGAATTTTTGAAATTGTTGGGGGATAGTTTTATGAATGAGGTACAATGCAGAGAATATATAGACAGAATGGGATATACCGGTGAAATAGCGCACACACCGCAGTGTCTGAATCAGCTGATTCTGGCGCATCTGGCGGCGATTCCTTTTGAGAATCTGGATGTCTGTGAGGATCATCTGATTCCGTCACTGGATGTGGAAGATTTATTTGAGAAGATCATTCGACATAAGCGGGGTGGATGGTGTTTTGAACTGAATAAGCTGTTTTTTGAACTGCTGAAGAGTTGTGGATTTGAAGTGATGACGGTAGCGATTCGGATTACCTGGATGAAGGAGCAGACGGCGCCACTTCTTCACCGTGCGACTGTAGTGACTCTGGAAAGAAAGCAATATCTCTGTGACGTGGGTTATGGCGGACCGGGACCTAAAGGCCTGGTGGAATTAAGTAATGGGGAATATGAGATTCAGGGAGAATGGTACCGGGTACAGATGCATCCGTCTTATACGGATGGAACAGCAGTGATTGAAAAGCAATATCATGGAGCATACCATGAGATGATGCGTTTTGAGAATAAAAAGGCAGAAGATGCAGATTATGCTATTATGAACTTCTATTGTGCCAGATCAGAACAATCTTTCTTTTCCGGAAAACCAGTGATCAATTTGTATACTGCTGAAGGCAATCGTTCGCTGATTGATCAGAAGCTGATCATTCAGAAAAATGGAGAGACTGTGACAAAAGAATGCCATTCCGAAGGAGAAAAACGGGAATGGCTGAAGGAATGGTTCGGAATCGAAAAGCAGAGCCGTGAGTAACTATTAATATAGAAAGAACATATGCAGCATGCGAAAAAAGATCAAACTTGTTTTATTACTGTTAAAATATAACTGGAAATCGTTGATAGGATTTGAGCTCCTTTACAAATTGTTGGGAGGTGCTTTTGTAGTACCTTTCATCTATCGGACGAGCCAGTGGATCATGAAAATGATGGGATATCACTATCTGACGCTGGAGAATCTGAAGCATTTTCTGCGAAATCCTCTGACGATTGTAGCATTTGTGCTGGTACTGACAGCAGTCTGTCTGTACCTGATGTTTGATGCCAGCGCACTGTTGTTTCTGGCAGCGCATTCCTATGAGCAGGAGAAGGTGACGGTTCTGCAGACCACCCGATTTGCATGGCAGAATATGAAACGGGTATTTCAGAAGGGAAATAAAAGAATTATCCGTGAACAGATGATTCTGTTTCCTTATTTAAGTGCTGGTGTAATTGTGAATATACTGGGTACGGTAACTCTGCCGAATTTTATCAAAAATGGACTTCGGGCATCCAGAAATTACCTGTTGATACTTCTGGTACTTTTGCTGTTGGTTGGAATCTGGAGACTGCAATATCTTTTTACGTTCCCTTATTTTACTCTGGAGCATTGTACCAGCAGAGAAGCCAGAGAAAAGAGCCAGGCGTTAAGCAGAAAGAATAAATGGAAAGATGGCATGGTGCTGGTCTGGGTGCAGCTGATCTTTTATGCCAGTTACTTTGTGCTGGCAGCAGTAGGAATCATCATTGTACTTGGGGTGGCTAAGATCTTTTCCCAGCTGCATATTCTGAATTATGTCTATACTTCGGCGGTATGGGGCCTGCTGGAGGCTATTATGTTGATTGTGGCTGCCGTGGGGACACCGATTGGCTATATTACCATCAGTTGTCTCTATTATCTTCATAAAGAAGGAAATGGAGAGCCGGTCTGTCATAAAGACATTGATATCCAGCCAGTCGATGCCAAAAGCCGCAGAAAAGTGCGTATGACAGAAGGGCTGATTCTGATTGCAGCGCTAAGTGGATGTACGATGCTGATCTATAATTCGGCAACGGAGCACATGAATCCGCAGGTGGAATATTTGCGGACGATAGAAGTGACAGCCCATCGTGGAGCATCAGCATTCTATCCGGAGAATACGATGTCAGCCTTTGAAGGTGCCATTGAATTTGGAGCTGACTGGATCGAACTGGATGTACAGCAGAGCAAGGATGGCAAGCTGTTTGTTATGCATGATCACAGCTTTTATCGCACCACCGGACTGCGGGAGTTTAGCTGGAATCTGACCTTTGATGAGATCGAACAGCTGGATGCAGGCAGCTTTTTCAGTGATGCTTATGCAGGAGAAAAGATCCCAGGTCTGGAGGAAGTGATTCAGCTGGCAAAAGAGAATCACGTTCGACTGAATATAGAGATTAAGCCATCGGCCAATGATAAAGATATTGAAAAAAGCGTGGTGGATCTGGTGCGGGAAATGGATTTTGCAGATTCCTGTGTGATTAGTTCGCAGATGTACGGATCACTGCAGAAGGTAAAGGACTACGATCCGGAGATCTCCACCCTGTATGTGATGAGTCTGGCCTATGGCAATATCAACCGTCTGAAGGCCGCAGACGGCTTCAGTATGGAGGCAGGGAACGCCACACCTTCTATGGTATCCAGAATCCATAATGCAGGAAAACAGATTTATGTCTGGACGGTGAATAACCGTAAGACCATCAATCGTATGATTGATCTGAATGTGGATAATATTATTACAGACCGTGTGGCACTGGTGCAGGAGTGCATCTATGACAGCAAGACGAATGATGTTATCAGGCAGTATGTAAAATTCTTAAGAGAATTATAGAAAATCTAAAGGAACAACAAGAAGTATGAAACAAGATATCAAAGTGATTGCGATGGATCTGGACGGAACGGCTTTGAACCATCAGAAGCAGCTCACAGAACGAACCAGAGCGGCGATTCAGAATGCAGCAAAGTCAGGCATTCAGATTGTAGTAGCGACCGGAAGAACCTTTTCTTCGCTGGCTCCTGAAGTACTGGCGATGCCGGAGATCACCTGTGCCATTACTTCAAATGGCGCTGTGGTGAATCAGATTCCGGATGGAGCTGTGCTGTTACATAATTATCCGAACCCGGAAACCGTATCAGAGATTGCCGGGATGATTCAGGAAGAAGAGATTGATACCGAAGTGTGCACTGGCGGGCAGGCCTACATCGGCCAGAGTTATTATGACCGTGTGCTGGAAGGAAAAACCAACCGGGATGTGCAGTATGTGAAGACAACCAGACATCCGGTACCAGATATCTATCAATTCCTGTTGGAACACAGGGTGGCAATTGAGAATATCAATCTGAATTTCAAGACACTGGAAGAAAAACAGCAATGGCAACAAAGATTTCAGAAACTTCCGGGGGTAACCCCGACTTCTTCTTTTCTTTTTAATGTAGAATTGGGGGGAGCAACTACCAGTAAGGCCCATGCTCTTCAGGCATTGCTGGATGAATGGCAGATGACAAGCCAGCAGGTAATGGCATTTGGCGACAGTGAGAATGATCTTGGAATGATTCAGATGGCCGGTATCGGAGTAGCGATGGCAAATGGAATGGAAGAAGTAAAGCAGGCCGCAGATCTTCTGGCAGAGAGCAATGAAGAAGATGGAGTAGCGAAGATCATAGAACAGCTGATAGTGGACATTTGAAAGAAGGCAGATAAGATGCGGGAAAAAAGCAGATATCAGATGAATGTGTCAGTAGTGACGGAGAGTCTTAGAATGAGGGCAGGGAAAGATGCCCCAGAAGAGGAGGCTGCCAGAGTATGGAAGAAGTTCTCTGAGACCCGGCAGGAACCGGTGAAGATGGCCATGGCATTGTGGGGATATTTTTTAAAAGAAGGGATATCTGTACAGCAGCACCAGGAGATGGCAGCCTATCTGAAGCCGCGGGTGCGCAATGCTGTGGAGGCACTGATTGAGGAAGATGAGCCGGAGAAGATTGCCGTGCTGGAGCAGGCAGGCTGGTTTGGCGAAAAAGAACTGGATGACTTTATCCGAACAGCCAGAGAACGTCAGAAGCTTCAGGCACTGGTATATCTGATGAAAGAAAAAGATGCCCATTATGGGTACCGGGAAGAGATGCTGGAATTATAATGGAAGAACAGAAAAAAGCCAGACTATGTATTGAAATTCTGCAGAATTGCAGAAATGAATTATATCATGATTTCCCTTATCTGGACGGGGCATTTGCCAGCGTGGGCTATCGCTGCGTAGAAAAGCCGGTGGGAATTTCCACAGATGGGGACTATTTTCGGACAGAATGTGGATATCTCATTGATCTCTATCGGGAGAATCCGGCCAGAGTGACAAGAGGGTATCTGCATATGCTGCTACACTGTCTATATCTGCATATTTTTCCAGAAAAAGATGTGAAACCGCATCTGTGGAATCTTGCCTGTGATATTGCAGTAGAACTGGTGATCGAGGGAGAAGGAGTCCGGGAGCTGGCGCTGCCGGAAGATCTGACAAGGAATCGTTTCATCTATCGCTTTGGCGGAAAAAAGTGCAGTGCCCAGCAGATCTATCAGATGCTGGAAAAGCAGGATTTTCATGAATCAGTGGAGCAGATGCAAAAGTGGTTTGCTTTCGATCTGCATGATGACTGGTATACAAACGGATCCGGAGAACATCGGGCAAAGACAAAGCGGAAATGGGAGAAGATATTAGCTTACACCGGGCAGAACAGGCAGGATCAGAAGAAAAAGCGGGGTTCCCGAAAGGGAGAAAAAGAAGAGTATCTGACACCGATGGCAAGGAGCCGTTATGATTATAAGAAGTTCCTGAAGCAGTTTACTGTACCGAGAGAAGAAGTGGAACTGGATCTGGAAAGCTTTGATTATATTTTTTATCATTTTGGAATGGAAGAATATGGAGATATGCCTCTGATCGAACCACTGGAATACAAAGAGGTAAACCGGATGGAAGAACTGGTGATTGCCATTGACACTTCCGGCTCCTGCAGCAGTGAGATTGTGCAGCAGTTCCTGGCAGAGACATACAGTATTTTAAGTAACCGGGAAAATTTTTCCCACAAGATGAAAGTATATATTATTCAGTGCGACTGTTGTATTCAGGATGTGGTTGTGATACATTCAGAAGAAGAGTGGAAGGCGTATAGTCGGAATATCCGGATACAGGGCAGAGGAGGAACGGATTTTCGCCCGGTGTTTACATATGTGCAGGAACAGCGCCAGAAAAAGGAACTGAAAAATCTGAAGGCACTGATTTATTTTACAGATGGAGACGGCATTTATCCCAGAAGTGCGCCAGATTATAAAACGGCATTTGTATTTCTGGAACGGACACAGAAGATGGATCTGGTACCGTCATGGGCGGTAAAACTGCTGGTGTAGGGAGAAAAGAACATGAATATTAAAGAAGCAAAACAGGAGATCAGTCATACATTAAAAGCATATCTGGAAAAGGATGAGCTGGGAAATTACTGCTACGCCCTGGTACGTCAACGGCCGATTCTTCTGATGGGACCTCCTGGAATCGGAAAAACAGCGATTATGGAGCAGGTGGCCAAGGAAAATCAGGTAGGACTTGTGTCTTATACGATTACTCATCATACCAGACAGAGTGCCATCGGTCTGCCACGGATCAGGGAGAAGCTCTATGATGGAAAACCGATGAGCGTTACGGAATATACCATGAGTGAAATCATTGATTCGGTCTATGCCTGTATGGAAAAGACCGGGAAAAAAGAGGGAATTCTCTTTATTGATGAGATCAACTGTGCCTCAGAGACACTGGCACCGACCATGCTGCAGTTCCTGCAGAATAAGACGTTTGGAAGTCATAAGGTTCCGGATGGATGGATGATTGTGGCAGCAGGGAATCCACCGGAATATAACAAATCTGTCAGGGAATTCGATATTGTAACCCTGGACCGTGTGAGAAAGATTGATATTGAGGCAGACTGTGATATCTGGATGGAATATGCCTGGAAACATCAGGTGCACGGGGCGATTTTATCCTATCTGAATATTCGAAAGGAAGATTTTTACCGGGTGGAAAATACGGTGGATGGCAAGTTCTTTGTGACGGCCAGAGGCTGGGAGGATTTATCAGAGCTGTTGAAAAGTTATGAGCGGCTTGACATTCCGGTTTCGAATCAGCTGGTGATCCAGTTCCTGCAGCAGGAGGAAGTGGCAGGAAGATTTACCGCCTATTATCAGCTGTATACCAAATATGGACAGGACTATGGCATCTCTGCGATTCTGGATGACAGTCTTTCCAAAGAGGACAGAGAACAGAAGCTGGATCTGGCAAAAGCGGGCGGTTTTGAGGAAAGGTTTACCGTAACAGGACTTCTTCTGGATGCGTTAAATGGTCGGTTTGAGATCTGCGCCGAATGGGAAAAACAGATCCATATGCTGTATGTAGCACTGAAATTCTGGAAAAACTATCAGCCAGAACAGAATACAACAGATAGTCTGACAGAGTTTATACAGGAACGAAAGAATCAGAGACAGGTGCGGCAGGATGCAGGAATGCTGACCGTGCAGGAGGCGAAGAGGGAGCACTGGCTGATCCGGCAGCTGGAGACTTATGAACAGCGGCTAAAGGAAGCACACATTCGTAATCGGGAAGAAGGATTTACACGGATTAAGGCCTGGTTTGCCGAAGAAGTAGAGGCGCGCAATGCCATTGGAGCCAAATCAGGGGATGCATTGAAATGCGGATTCGCATTTCTGGAAGAAGCCTTTGGAGACGGGCAGGAAATGGTGTTGTTCGTCACAGAACTGTCAAAAAATGAGCGTATTATGGAATATGTCAGCAGTCATGGATGTGAGCCATATTTCCGCTACAGTGACAGGCTGCTGTATCGCAGAAGACAGGAAGAACTGCAAAAAGACTGTGAAGAACTGAGTGCAGATCAGAAATAGATGCCGGAGCGGGCAAAATAAATAGCAGATTCTGGATATAATAAAAACGGGAGGATATCGATGAATATATTAGTGGTAATAGATATGCAGAATGACTTTATTGATGGGGCACTGGGCACACCAGAAGCGGTAGCCATTGTGCCGAAGGTCATGGTGAAGATGATGAATTTTGACGGGCTGGTGCTGGCCACCAGAGATACCCACGGGGAGGATTATCTGGAAAGACAGGAAGGAAAGAAGCTTCCGGTGGTGCATTGCATCAAGGGAACTCATGGATGGGAGATCAAAGACGAGATTCAGCAGCTGCTGATCTCACAGCCAATTGACAAACCGACGTTCGGCAGTGAGGCACTGGGAAAAGTATTGAAAGACTTGAACAATGATGTGGAGCCGATAGACAGTATTACTCTGGTGGGACTGTGCACAGATATCTGCGTGATTTCCAATGCCATGCTGTTAAAGGCATTTCTGCCGGAGGTGCCGATCATGGTAGATGCATCCTGTTGTGCAGGAGTCACACCGGAGAGTCATGAACGGGCACTGGAAGCCATGAAAGCCTGTCAGATCGAAATCATCTGATAGAAAGAAGGTGTGTAAGATATGGACAGATATGATATTGCGATTATCGGTACCGGCCCGGCGGGGGTCTCTGCTGCGATCACAGCGAAGGTGCGCAATAAGAATATTCTTCTCTTTGGATCCAGAAAAAGCAGCGAAAAGGTATATCGGGCCACGCAGATCCAGAACTATCCGGGACTGCCCCAGATCAGTGGGGAAGAACTGGCAGAGCAGTATCAGAAGCAGCTGGATCAGCTGGGAATTGCAGTGACGGAAGAACGAGTCAGTGCCGTATATGCCATGGGATCTTATTTCGTCATTCAGGCATCCGGGAAGATGTATGAAGCATCCAGCGTGATTCTGGCCGCAGGCGTGGTACAGGGAAAGACATTTCCGGGAGAAAAAGAGCTTCTGGGAAGAGGCGTCAGCTACTGTGCAACCTGTGATGCAATGTTGTATCGTGGGAAAACGGCAGCAGTGATTGGCTATACAAAAGAAGCCGAAGGGGAAAGTGAATTCCTGGCGGAGCTGGCAGAAAAGGTGTATTATCTGCCAATGTACAAGGAGGAGCCAGAGATCACAGAGGAAACCGGAAAGATCCAGATTATCAGGGAAAAGCCACAGGCCATTACCGGAACTGATCAGGTAGAGATACTTCAGACCGATAAGAGGGAATATCATGTAGATGGTGTCTTTATTCTGCGGGACAGCATCTCAGCAGAACAACTGGTTCCGGGACTGGAGATCGAAGATGGTCATGTGAAAGTCAATCTGCAGATGGAGACTAATATTCCGGGATGTTTTGCCTGTGGAGACGTGGCTGGCAAGCCATATCAGTATGTGAAAGCAGCCGGACAGGGAAATGTGGCAGCATTGTCTGCCGTGAACTGGCTGACCAGGCAGAGACTGGAAAAGCAGCAGAGTGGAATCATTACAAAGTAGAAATGAATCAGAATAAGATACAGGAGGAATTATCATGGTAAAGATTATTTCAAATAACGATTTGAGTGAAGCAAAGAAAGAAAAACTGGCACTTTTGGACTTTTCTGCAACCTGGTGCGGACCATGCAGTATGCTGGCACCGGTTCTGCAGGAACTGTCAGAAGAACTGGACGGAAAGGTCGGTGTCTACAGCATCGATGTGGATCAGAATCCAAGTCTGGCTATCGACTACAAGATCATGAACATCCCGGCACTGGTACTGCTGAAAGATGGAGAAAAGGTCGGCATGACCGTAGGATTCCAGCCCAAGGCAAGCCTGAAAAAGTTCATTGAGGAACACCGATAATGATTGAACGGGTATTACCATTTCAGTTTATTAAAAAATCACCCTTATACGGCAGCTATCAGGGTATGAACTATCGGGTGACAGAGATGAAGGGACAGCTGGAGGTCTGCACTTTTCCAGGTCCTTTTGCCTTCTGGCATACTCCGGAAGAAAAAAAGACCTATCAGTATTTTGATTATACAGAAGAGGGATATGAGCAGGCCATCCAGTATCTGAATGAAGCCTGGGAAGCAAAAGACTGGCGGTAGGCCAATGACACTCACGAAAGAGAGGAACAGAAAGTATATGGCATTGATTTTTGACCTGGACGATACCTTATATGACCGGTGCGCACCTTTTGTGAAAGCACTGGAAATGGCGCTGGGAAAAGAGATTCCGGGTAACAAAAGGGAATGGTATCATATCTACAGTATCTGCAGTCAGGAGATGTTTGAGGCACAGGCCAGAGGAGAAGTCTCTCTGGCAGATTCCCGTATTTTACGAATTCGCAAGGCCATGAAATATTTTGAAGTTCCTTTTTCAGAAGAACAGGAACAGGTCTATCAGGATGCGTATGCAAAAGAACAGGGAAATGTGTGGATGAGCGATACCATCAAAGAACTGATGGATCTTGGCATGCAGATGGGAACTACCATGGCAGTGCTGACCAATGGACCAGTGGACCATCAGCTGAAAAAAGCAGCAACTCTGCATCTGGAAAACTGGATTCCCAGGGAGAAGCTGTTTATCTCGGAAGAGATCGGGTATACAAAACCAGATGTGGGAGCATTTCACTGCGTGGAGCGAGTGCTGAACCAGAATCCAGGGGAGCTCTGGATGATTGGAGATTCCTTTTCCAGCGACATGGAAGGAGCCAAAAAAGCGGGATGGAAGACCATCTGGCTGAATAAGAATCTGGAGACCGTACCGGAAGGGAAAGAAGCACCGGACTACATAGCACAGACCGAAGAGGAACTTCTGGAGATTGTAAAGATACTGGTGATGAAGGAGAGCAAAGATGAGCAATAAAACAGTACTGGGATTTTGCATCGGTGGAGGAAAGGAAAAACTGATTCGTCAGTGCTGCAGATCAGCCTGTGCGGAGTATCGCAGTATGGTACCATCTGATTCTAAAAAGAGTCTGGGAAGCCTGGCCGGAATTGCCGGTATTTCACCCAAAGCAGTTGTAGCCGCAGAGGGAGAAAAGATACAGAGCGAAATGCTGGTATTCTCTGGATTTGACCAGGAAGCACTGGATGAATTCCTGGATCTGTATCGGACGATGGGGATCGAGAAGATTGATTACAAGGCCATGGTAACCATGCATAATATTTTCTGGACGCCGGAAAGCTTATATCAGGAACTGAAAAAAGAACATGCAAGTATGAAGCGGTAATGCTGTCATAAAAAGACCTTCGTGAATTTCACGAAGATCTTTTGGAAATCACAGGATACTTAAACCATAGGATTGACATGAATCATGATGTGCTTGATATTATCAAAGTGTTTTTCCACCTGAGTATGAACGCTCTCTGCAATCTCATGAGCATCTGTGAGGGACTTATCTCCATCGACGGAGATCTCTGCATCAATATAGATCTTATTGCCGAACATTCTGGTATGAAGCACATCCAGCCGGTCTACCCCATCCTGAGCAGAAATAAAATCTGCCAGTTTTTTCTCGTATTCACTGCTGCATGCGGTATCCAGCATTTTGGAAACAGCATCTTTTAAAATATCATAAGCAACTTTGATGATACATACAGCAATCGCTACACTGGCCAGTGGATCCAGAATCGGGAATCCCAGCATGGCGCCGCCGATACCGATCAGAGAACCAATGGAAGACAGAGCATCGGATCTGTGATGCCATGCATCTGCCATAAAAGCTGCGGAGTTCAGAACTTTGGCATAATGTCTGGTGTACCAGAACATGCCTTCTTTCGTGGCAATCGATACGACTGCGGCAATCAGCGCAATACATTCAGGAGCCTGAAGTTCCTCATAATGTCCTGCCAGGATGGTTTTCAGTCCACTGAGACCGATCATGAGACCAGTACCGAAGAGAATTGTGCCCAGAAGCAGGGAAGCTACACATTCCAGACGTTCATGTCCGTAAGGATGCTCCCGGTCCGGAGCCTGCATGGAAAGCCTGATGCCAAGCCAGGCGATAAAAGTAGCCAGTACGTCTGACAGTGAATGAATCGCATCGGATACCATAGCACTGGAATGTCCGAAGATTCCTGCCAGGAATTTAAATAAAGATAAGATGACGTTACCAATAATACCAATCGAGGTAACGCGGTTTACAATAGTCTGTGGATTCTGCCTGGAATCCTGTGTCATCGTGTTTGTCATAGATAAGACTCCTTTTTTATAGTTGATTCATACAATAGTGGGTGATACTCTTTTGTGTCACATTCGCTTTCGCAGAATTATTTCAAAAAGAAAAGCTGGAATCCATCTCCCAGCTAAAAAAATTCTGCGGAACCGTATCTACTGTCCCACAGATATCGAAGTTTATCTATCGAATGATCTGTTGCCGCATCAGCGGCCCGGCTTTCTGAATACGAATGAATCATGATTCAGTGCCTGCTCAGTTTGTACTGTTGATCGCGCATTTCATAAGAAATGTAATGCAGTGCAAAGAGATCTTCTATAAAATAGCACAGACGAAAAGTGATGTCAACAGCTTCAAAAACTAATCTTTCTTATGATATTCTGACAAAAAATTGCAGGTGCTAACTATGGATAGAGAATATGAAATCGCGAAGAAATTACAGGAAAAACGGATTGTAATATTCCAGCTGTTCTTATATACTAGTACATCATACTGCAAATAACTGTACCATATTACTTGCGTGAATTTTCATTCTGCGTTATTAGTCCAGTTAATTTTTGTATGCTGTACTGGCTGTTAAGTGACAAAAATAAAAAGAAAGGTTTGAACTATGAATACACAAAAGATTACACTGCCAGATCATGAAGCAGTGATTTTTGATATGGACGGAACCCTGGTAGATTCCATGTGGATGTGGAAGAAGATCGATATCGAATATCTGAAGCGCTATGGGGTGGACACACCTCATGATCCATGTCAGATCGAGATCATTCAGAAAGAGATCGAGGGAATGAGCTTTACAGAGACCGCCATATATTTTAAAGAAAAGTTCCAGATCAGTGATTCACTGGAACAGATTAAGCAGGACTGGAACGAAATGGCATATGAAATATACTGCACAAAGGTACCTTATAAAAAAGGCGCACTGGAGTTCCTGAAATATTGCAAAGCACATGGCAAAAAGCTGGGGGTGGCTACCAGCAATTCCAGAGAACTGGTGGATGCAGTAGGAGAGATCCTTCACTTTGATGAATATTTTGACTGTATTATGACTTCCTGTGAAGCCAGGAGGGGTAAACCGGCACCGGATGTGTATCTGGCGGTGGCAGAGCGTCTTGGAGTAGAGCCGTCTCGTTGTCTGGTGTTTGAAGATATTCCGGCTGGTATTAAAGCGGGAAATGCAGCAGGTATGACTGTGATTGCCATAGAAGATGATTATTCCAAAGAGATGAAAGCAGAGAAACAGGAACTGGCCAGATATTTTATCAATGACTATGAGGATCTGAGATTATGACATATACGGGGTACCAACTTCTCTTTTGTGGGGAGCCTGCGGTGTGGGTAACAGATAATAAAATGGCACAGCTGATAGATGAACGATTTCCGGATGAACGGATGGTGAAGCGGTACCCATATATGAGATTTCAAAGATAAGAAAATTCATACTTGACAAATTGGTTAGTTCGTACTATATTATGGTAAAGCGTTGAATTGAAAAAGAACAAACCGTTGAAGCGGAGATAAAAGCAGCAGATGCGCACACAGAGATTCCGGGGTGCTGAGAGCCGGATTGAGATGCAGGCAGCTAAATGGACCGCTGAGGGCATAGTCAAAGATCAGATTGGATCGAGTATTCTATGACGTAGGGCATACGTTAGTTGCCAGAGATATGTTAGTATCTTGGAAAGTGTACGGCTTGCCGTGAATCGAGGTGGCACCACGGGATTAGAATTTTACCCGCCCTTGACAGAATCAGAGGATTTTGTCGAGAGCGGGTTTTTTGTATTTGTAAATACCCAGAAAAAACAGGAGGTTCAGATATGTATCCATCTTTGGAAGAAGTAAAGCTGATTGCATCACAGGGAGAGTACCGGCGGATCCCGGTTTGCAGGGAACTTTATGCAGACCGTTTTACTCCGGTAGAAGTTATGAGAACATTACGGGCAGCCAGCAGGCATTGCTATCTGCTGGAAAGTGCAGAGAATGACCAGAAATGGGGACGCTATTCCATGCTTGGATATGAACCGATTCTGGAACTGTCCTGTCTGGATGGAAAGGTACGGATTCGAACCGAGGAAGAACAGATTGCTCCGTCCATGAAGGAGTCTTTCTTAAAAGAAGAATATACCGAGGTGGTTCATCCGGGAGAGCTGATCCGTAAGGTCCTGGCAGAGTATAAGAGCCCGAAAATCAAGGGAATGCCCCCATTTACCGGCGGCATGGTGGGATATTTTTCCTATGATTATCTGAAATATGCAGAGCCAACATTAAAAAAATATCTGTCAGGGAGTGAAGACTTCCGGGATGTGGATCTGATGCTGTTTACGAAAGCACTGGTATTTGATCATTATCGTCAGAAGTTGATTCTCATTTCGGGTGTAGATACTTCCGATATCGAAGCCTCCTATCAGAAGGCAGAAGAAGAACTGGAAGAGATGAAGAAGCTGCTGAACAGCGGCGCCAAAGCCATTTTCAAGCCGATTCGTCTAAAGGAAGAACTGACACCGGATTTTTCACAGGAACGTTACACGGAGATGGTGGACAAAGCAAAACAGTACATCCACGAAGGTGATATTTTCCAGGTGGTGTTATCCAATCCTCAGACCGCCAAAGCAGAAGGAAGCCTGTTTGATACCTACCGGGTACTGCGGACCAGCAATCCGTCCCCGTATATGTTTTACTTCTCCAGTGATGATGTGGAGATTGCAGGAGCATCCCCGGAGACATTGGTGAAACTGGAAGATGGTAAGTTATTCACATTTCCATTGGCTGGAACCAGACCAAGGGGGAAAACAGAGGAAAAGGATCTTCAGTTGGAAAAAGAACTGCTGCAGGATGAAAAAGAACTGGCAGAGCATAATATGCTGGTGGATCTGGGAAGAAATGACATTGGAAAAATCAGTCAGCTGGGCAGTGTGAAAGTGGAACAGTATTGTACGATTCACCGTTATTCCTGTGTGATGCACATCGGGTCTACGGTATCGGGCAAGATTCTGGAAGATATGGATGCGGTGAATGCAGTGGATTCTATCCTTCCGGCAGGTACCCTTTCCGGGGCACCGAAGATCCGGGCATGTGAGATTATTCAGGAACTGGAAGGAAGAAAGAGAGGCATCTACGGAGGAGCTGTGGGATATCTGGACTTTACCGGCAACCTGGATACCTGTATTGGCATCCGGCTGGCTTATAAGAAAAACGGAAAGGTATGCGTTCAGTCAGGAGCAGGAATCGTGGCGGACAGTGTACCGGAAAAGGAATATCAGGAATGCTGCAACAAAGCAAGAGCCGTGGTACAGGCGATCCGGCTGGCAGAAGGAGGACTGGACGAATGATACTTCTGATTGATAATTATGACAGTTTTACTTACAATCTGGTGCAGTATATCGGAGCGTTGGAACCGGATATCCGGGTCGTTCGAAATGATGTCTGCACCCTGGCAGAGATCGAAGAGATGCATCCACAGGCGATAGTGATATCGCCGGGACCGGGGAAACCGTCTGATGCAGGTATCTGCATTGAGGCAATCCGGTATTTCAAAGATAAAGTGCCAATTCTTGGTGTGTGTCTGGGACATCAGGCCATCTGTGAAGCCTTTGGAGGAACGGTTTCTTATGCAAAAGAGCTGATGCATGGAAAAAGCTCTGTGGCAAAAATTTTGTCAGAGTCACCACTTTTCCGAAATATGGGAACAGAAATGCAGGTGGCAAGATATCATTCACTGGCGGCTATCCGGAATACACTCCCAGATGAGTTAAAAGTTACCGCAGAGACAGCTGACGGAGAGGTGATGGCAGTAGAACACAGAGACTATCCGGTGTATGGATTACAGTTCCATCCTGAATCCGTACTCACACCGAAAGGCATGACGCTAATTGAAAACTTTTTGAATATCAGTAAAGAATAATAGCAGGAGGAAAAGATCATGATCAAAGAAGCAATTATCGCACTGGCGAAGAAACAGGATTTAACTTATGAACAGGCTGAAAAAGTCATGGATGAGATTATGAGTGGGGAGACCAGCCAGATTCAGATGGCATCTTACCTGACGGCACTGGCGCTGAAGGGAGAAACCATTGATGAAATCACTGCTTCTGCAGCGGCTATGAGAGCACATGGAACGAAGATTCTTCATGACATGGATGTGCTGGAGATCGTAGGAACCGGCGGTGACGGATCTAATTCTTTTAACATCTCCACCACATCTTCACTGGTCATCGCAGCAGGTGGCGTGCCGGTGGCCAAACACGGAAACCGCGCTGCATCTTCAAAGAGCGGGGCAGCAGATGTACTGGAAGCCCTTGGCGTGAAGATTACACTGGAGCCTGAGGAGAGCCTGGCCTTATTGAAAAATATCAACATTTGTTTCCTGTTTGCACAGAAATATCATACTGCTATGAAGTATGTGGCTCCGGTTCGAAAAGAACTGGGTATCCGTACTGTATTTAATATCTTAGGTCCACTGTCCAATCCGGCAGGTGCCAACATGGAACTGATGGGTGTCTACGATGAACTGCTGGTAGAGCCTCTGGCACAGGTCATGGCAAATCTTGGTGTAAAACGCGGCATGGTAGTTTTTGGAAAAGAAAAGCTGGATGAGATCTCTGCCTGTGGACCGACAGTTGTATGTGAAATCAAGGATAGAGGATTCACTTCTTATGAGATTACACCGAAACAGTTCGGTTACGCAGCAGGCAAACCGGAAGAACTGACCGGTGGCACACCACAGGAAAATGCAGAGATTACAAAAGCCATTTTAAATGGAACGGAAAAAGGAACCAGGAGAAATGCCGTCTGCATGAATGCGGGAGCAGCATTATATATTGCGGGAAAAACTGAGACACTGGAAGAGGGCGTGCGCATGGCAGAACAGCTCATTGACAGTGGTGCAGCGATGAAGAAACTGGAAGAATTTATTGCCAAAAGTAACGCATAGCAGAGGACAGCAATATGAATATTTTAGACGAGATCGCAGCAAAGACCTGTGAACGTACCGAGGCAGAAAAGAAAAAGGTACCATTGGAGATGGTCAGACGGATAGCAGAAGAGAAGGCAGCTGCTGAAAAAGCAGCCGGGAATGGGAAGTTTCACTACCGTTTTCAACAGGCACTGGCAGGGGAAGACATTTCCTTTATCTGTGAGGTAAAGAAAGCATCTCCATCCAAGGGGATTATCGCAGAGGATTTTCCGTATCTGCAGATTGCCAGAGAATACGAACAGGCAGGAGCGTCAGCCATTTCCTGCCTGACCGAACCATTCTGGTTTCTGGGAAAGGATGCATATTTAAAAGAAATCACAGACCAGGTACAGATCCCGGTACTGCGGAAGGATTTTACTATTGATGAATATATGATCTATCAGGCTAAGAATCTGGGAGCCTCAGCCATCCTGCTGATCTGTGCAATCTTAGATGATGTACAGCTTGCAGCATGGCATCAGCTGGCAGCAGAACTTGGGCTGTCCGTACTGACAGAAGCACATACGGAAGAAGAAATCGATCGTGCTTTGAAAGCTGGGGCAAAGATCCTGGGAGTCAATAACCGGAACCTGAAGAACTTCACAGTGGATGTGGAACAGAGCAGAAGGCTTCGCAGCATGGTACCATCTGATGTGCTTTTTGTATCAGAAAGTGGTATTAAAAATCATGCAGATATACAGGCACTTCGGGACAACGGAACCGATGCAGTGCTGATCGGAGAGACCCTGATGCGGGCAACAGATAAAAAGGCTATGCTGGAGAATCTGAAAAACGGAGCTACAATATAGCTATGATATAGAGATAACCGATTGTGCAAAGCCATATGGTAACATGGCCAGAGATAATTTTAAGAACAAAAGGAGCAAGAGAAGATGTCTAACAAAGGAAGATTTGGCGTCCACGGCGGACAGTACATTCCAGAGACACTGATGAATGCAGTGATTGAACTGGAAGTAGCCTATGAACATTATAAAAAAGACCCACAGTTTCAGGCAGAACTGACACAGCTGCTAAATGACTATGCGGGAAGACCATCCCGTCTGTATTATGCAGAACGTATGACAAAGGATCTGGGCGGGGCAAAGATCTATCTGAAGCGAGAAGATCTGAACCATACTGGAGCACATAAAATTAATAACGTGCTGGGACAGGCACTGCTGGCTAAGAAGATGGGAAAGACCCGTCTGATTGCAGAGACCGGAGCCGGTCAGCATGGTGTGGCTACCGCAACCGCAGCAGCGCTTCTGGATATGGAATGTGTGGTATATATGGGGGAGGAAGATACCATTCGCCAGGCATTGAATGTATATCGTATGAGACTTCTGGGAGCAACGGTTATCCCGGTCAAATCCGGTACCGGAACTCTGAAGGATGCGGTATCAGAAGCATTCCGTGAATGGACCAACCGTATTGATGATACGCACTATTGTCTGGGATCAGTTATGGGTCCTCATCCATTCCCGACCATTGTGAGAGATTTTCAGGCTGTGATTTCCAAAGAAATCAAAGAACAGATGCTGGAAAAAGAGGGCAGACTTCCGGATGCTGTACTGGCCTGCGTGGGCGGCGGCTCCAATGCCATTGGAACATTTTATAATTTTATTGAAGATAAAGATGTGCGTCTTATCGGTTGTGAGGCAGCAGGAAGAGGTGTCAATACCGCAGAGACAGCGGCTACGATTGCTACCGGTCGTCTGGGCATCTTCCATGGTATGAAGTCCTACTTCTGTCAGGATGAATATGGACAGATTGCTCCGGTTTACTCTATTTCCGCAGGACTGGATTACCCGGGTATCGGACCGGAACATGCACACCTTTATGATATCGGAAGAGCGGAATACGTGCCAGTGACAGATGATGAAGCAGTGGAAGCATTTGAATATCTTTCCAGAACCGAAGGAATTATTCCAGCCATCGAGAGTGCTCATGCCGTAGCTTATGCAAGAAAACTGGCACCGACCATGAGCAAAGATCAGATCATTGTCATTACGATTTCAGGAAGAGGAGATAAGGACTGTGCGGCAATCGCCAGATACAGAGGGGAGGATATCCATGAGTAACGTAAAGAAAGCATTTGAAAACGGAAAAGCATTTATTCCATTTATTACCTGTGGAGATCCGTCTCTGGAAGTAACCGAGCAGCTGGTCTATGCAGCAGAAGAAGCAGGTGCAGATCTGGTGGAACTGGGCATTCCATTCTCCGATCCGACCGCAGAAGGCCCGGTTATTCAGGCAGCTAATACCCGTGCTTTAAGCGGCGGTGTGACCACCGACAAGATCTTTGATATGGTACGGAAAATCCGTAAAAACACGCAGATTCCGCTGGTGTTTATGACCTATGCCAACGTGGTCTATTCCTACGGAACCGACCGATTCCTTCAGACAGCTGCTGAGATCGGCATGGACGGACTGATCCTTCCGGATGTGCCATTCGAAGAAAAAGCAGAATTTGATGAACCGTGTAAAAAATACGGCCTGGATCTGATCTCCCTGATAGCCCCGACCTCCCATGAACGCATCTACATGATCGCAAAAGAAGCCAGTGGATTCGTTTACTGTGTATCCTCTCTGGGGGTAACCGGCGTGCGAAAAGAGATCACTACCGACATCGGTGCCATGGTAAAACTGGTCAAAGAAGCAAAAGACATTCCATGCGCCATCGGATTCGGGATCTCCACACCAGAGCAGGCGGCAAAGATGGCAGCCGTGTCAGATGGAGCTATTGTGGGAAGCGCGATCGTTAAGTTGTGCGGGCAGTATGGAGAAGAATGCCTGCCATATGTGAAGGAATATATCAGGGGAATGAAGGATGCGGTAAGGAACAGCTGAGGAACGATGGTGCGTGGCAGGAAAATCTGTGTTTTCAGATAAAGAAACGGTACTTCGCAAAAGACAAAATGCGAAGTACCGTTATTTAAATATGGATGTGTTTGCCAGTGCTTAGCCTGCAACAGAGATCGAAGTATGTTTCACCATTTTTTTATTAGATGTATTTAACTTGATCCATCCTGTTTTGCTTCCGGCTTTTACCTGAATGTAGATGTTCTTTTTCACAACGGCCAGTTTTTTACAGCGAATTTACTGTTCTTCTTAATAACAAATGCTTTTTTGGAAGAACCTGCAGCTTTGTATGTCTGAATTTTCTGAGCTGCGGTAAAGGTTCTTGTAAAGTCTCCACTTTTGGAAGGAATGATACCAACATTTGCAGAAACTGCTGTTGATTTCAGTGTGAATTTCTTTCCGGAATAAGAAAGCGGAAGTTTGAAGGCATTTACCTGGCCAAGATTCTTGGTTCCGAACCATCCACGCAGATAAATGGTATTTCCTTTTACGCTTGTTGCCTGGAAACCACCCCAGCAGCCGTTACTGGTGATAAAGTTGTTTTTCACATACTGTTTCAGGTTCACCAGTTTTTTGTAATCCAGAACACGTTTCAACTTATTGTTGTTCATTTCATATAAGCCACAGTTAATCTTATCACCCTTTTCATAGGTAGTGATTTCGAAAAATGCTTTTTTGGAAAGCTGTACAACCTGGATATTGATGCTGCCGGTAAGATACATTCTGACGATCTTATCATTTACCTTCAGTTCAATTTCATCACTGGTAGTTACGGTTTCGATTTTGTCGGTTTTACCATCACCGGTGATATCAACGGAAGTAAGTGTGTCTGTTTCAGCACCTTCATCTGCCCAGGTAGACATTTCATAGACACCATTTCCGACCTTCGTTGCAGCCTGAGTGGTGGCACCGAGACCGAAGCAAAGCATACCAGATAAGATATACATGGATAATTTTTTGAATGCTTTTATAATTCATTCCCTTTCTTTTCGGTAATTTGGTCAGTGTGTATTCTGACAGTTTTAGTGTAGCAAATATGTTACCTTAATACAAGGGAAATAAGCTTGTATATAAAATAATACTGAAAGAGATTGAACATGTAGTATTGAAATACAGGAAAACCTGTGGTAGATTAAATTCAGAACATATAGAGAAAAGAGGTTGGATAATATGGAATTAGCAACATTACAGTCTGCAATGATCGCAGCAATGAAAGCAAAGGACAAGTCACGCAAGGATGCTATTTCCGCACTGGTTTCCGCAGTGAAAAAAGCAGGAATCGATGCAGGATGCAGAGAAGATATTCCGACATCTATGGTAGATCAGGTAATCTTAAAAGAGCTGAAGTCTGTAAAAGAGCAGATTGATACCTGCCCGGACAGCAGAGCAGACCTGAAGGAAGAATATCAGTTTCGTTATAATGTAATGCAGGAATTTGCACCTCAGCAGATGTCAGCAGAAGAGGTAAAAGCAGTGCTGCAGGAAAAATTCGCAGAGGTACTGGCCACAAAGAATAAAGGTATGATTATGAAGAGTGTTATGGCTGAACTGAAAGGAAAAGCCGACGGCAAGGTGATCAATCAGGTGGTTGCAGAGTTGTGTAAATAGGAAAAAGATAGGTTGTTTATGAACAGCAGATCATAAGAGAAGGCTGTCGGTTTTGAAAACCGACAGCCTTTTGAAAGTTTAGAACATGATTACTTCTGGTAAACGTGCTGCTTCAATGTCTTCTTTTTTCAGATTGAAATGTTCACAGTTGTAAGCATCAATTTCTTCGCCAAGTGTAGCATATACGCCTTTGAATACAGAACCAGGGCCACCTTGTGCAATACAAGGGATAAAGTATTTATTTCCGCATTCTGCTAAAGTTTTATCTACTACTTTTCGGATATCTTCGCGGTTCCAGCCTTCGTAATCAACGAGACAATTTTCAATACCACCCATGAAAGAAATCTTTCCACCGTACTTCTTGATTAATTCTGGAAGATTGTTGGTAGAGAAGCATCCCTGCCAGATATCAATACCCATTTCGATCATAGCTGGAACCAAAGTTGCTGCATAACTGTCAGAATGATGGATAACAATATCTACACCATGATCATGATAGTATCCGTAAATTTCTTTGTACGGTTCTACAAAGAATTCTTCAAACATAGCCGGTGACATAAAAGTAGTTTTCTGACCACCCCAGTCATCATGATGGAAGAGAGTATCAGGATGTAATTTATCACAGATCAGTTCTGCGAGACGAAGTTCGTATTCTGTCAGATATTTGATCAGATCATGCATTTCATCCGGATATTCAATCAGGTTCTGAAGAGTGTTTACGATTTCGCCAAGGTGATGGCACTGTTCAAATAATCCAGGAGCTACGAAAGCTGCTTTTAATGCTTTTGTCGTATCTACAGCATCATACTGAGCTTTGAACATATCCCATTCTTCATTTGAAAAATCAAGAGATGGGGCATGCACATATTTCTGCCATTGTTCAATATCCTGAATAACAACTTTGTCCGGAGTATGTACAGGGAAACCAGCTGGAACATTTACAGGAAAACTATATGTTACACCCCAGGCATTCTTGCAATCCGGTTCACCTCTTTTTGGACGAGGACTGTGCAGTCCGGATGGATTCATAAGCAGTTTGACAAATTCATATTGGTTTACAAAACGATCAGGATTTCCACCGTGAATACATTCTAATAAGTTTTCTTTTGCTGTTAACATATGGTAATTCCTCCTTATTATTTACTATTATTTACTTTTTTTGTTTTTGGGTTGATCAGGCTCTTCTGCTTGCAATTTCGGCTGAATATGTTTCAATATCGCTGTCTTTTAATCGGTAACCAAAGGTAATGATGACCAGAGCAACTAACAGAAGAATTGCCGGGATTACGGTAAAACCGACTGCAATACCATTTTTAACGGAATCAGAAGCCTCTTCTACAGCGATAGCCGGGCTGAATCCTGTAATACCAAGTACAGTAGAGATAAAAATACCTCTGGTGATAACTGCAAGTTTAATTGGCACATTCAGAAATCCCATAACAGCACCGGTACAGTTGACACCGGTTTTGTATTCACTGTAGATAGAGCAGTTTGCCAGCATCGGGATAGTCATGGAGGTCACAAATGCTGCAAAGAAACCACCGATTGACATCAGTATAATGACGATAGTTGGGGTATTTCTGAAAACATAGGATGCAAAATACAGTACAGAAATACAAATCAATGCAATAGAGAAAGTTCCTTTTGAGGAAAGCTTCTTTGCAACTTTTCGACAAACAACAGAACCGAGAACTCCGGTAATGTTAGAGAATAACAGGAATCTTGTCAGGAATTTCGGATCCAGTGCAATATAATTTCCGTAATAAACTGCGAATGCCGAGAAACAGAAACTGTACATCATATAAAACAGATAAGCACCAAGAACACCGAGAACCTGTGGATTGGATGCGATAGCAGTTCCAATACCAGCCTGTTTACCACCGCTTTCTTTTTTGGCAGCGGCTTCTTTTGCCATACGTTCCATCTCTTCTGCACCGGTTTCCTCATATCCGCTGAACATGATAAAGTGTGCGAAATAGAATGCTGCCATAATAGCACCAAGTGCGAATGCTGTAGCTGCATAAGCATTATGTTCGCCAAGTTTTGCAGTAAAGAATGCAACAAGACCAGGACCGACATAAGAGTAAGTCATTCTTGCTATATAAGTCCAAAGAGTTCGAACAGATGAAAGAGCATTTCGATCATCGGCGGAACTGGAAGCAATATTGACCATTGCCATGTTTGCAACATATGGGATATTCCAGGCAATGTGACTGGATACAGTACCAATGATAATGATGGCAGCAGCACCGACGCCGGTTCCTATATTTTTAAATTGGAAAAGATACAGGAATGGAACAACCCATGGCAGAATCACCAGCCAGGAACGATAACGGCCCCATTTCAGAGGTTTCATTTTGTTTAACATAATGCCATATGTCCAGGATAAGGCTGCATCAATTACACTTCCGATGGTCTGAATAACAGTTACAAGAGCTAATGGAAACTGTGCAATATTTGTCAGGAAATATGCATAATAATAAGTCTCAATATTTGTCATCCAGTTAAAACCGAGATCACCAACACCAAAGAATGTTTTTAATCCTTTACTGATCGGTTTTTTTTGTTTTGCCATAACAACACCTCCTAATACATTTCTCTCTTACGTCTCTTTTATTATGTTAAGAATATTCTTAAGTACTGTCACTATTTTATAAAAAATGTAAAAAATACACCTTGTGTTTTGGTACAAAAAAATAAAAAAATAAAAGGTATAAATTCGTACTGTGATACCAAAAATGGATAAATGAGAATGCATTACAATAAGAGTGAAGAAGTGACATAATCGTCATATTCAAGTCTCGCGGAGCGTTTATCTCAGTCGGAGATTGGACTCCCACTGAGACGAACTTGCTGTTACTCACCACCTGAAAGAGGTGGGAGTCGTCTCGACTGAGATAAAAAATAAGCAGGAGAAATCAAGATGGAGAGAAAAAGCGAAGGGCAGGTTTCTATAGTACGTGATCTGACAAATGGAAGTGTTACAAAACTGATCGTCATGTTTGCCATGCCGCTGTTTGTGGCGAATGCGCTCCAGGCGGTTTATAATCTGGTGGATATGATAGTCGTTGGGCAGGTGATAGGAGGAAGCGGTATGTCAGCAGTATCCATAGGAGGGGATGTACTGCATTTACTGACATTTCTTGCGATGGGGTTTGCTTCTGCCGGCCAGGTTATCATATCTCAATATGTGGGAGCTAAAAAACACGATATGATCAGTAAAATGATTGGAACGATGTTTACGTTTTTGTTTGCAATTGCACTACTGATGGCGGTTGTTTGTTATCTGTTTCGTTATCAGATCCTGGATCTTCTGAATACACCGGCGGAGTCATATCAATATACGATGGATTATATGGTAATATGTATTTGCGGGCTGGGGTTTATATATGGATACAATATTGTGTCTGCCATTTTAAGAGGAATGGGAGATTCCAGAAGACCGTTTGTCTTTATTGCGATCGCAGCGATTATCAATACCATACTGGATATTTATTTCGTGGTATTCTGCAAAATGGGAGTTGCGGGAGCAGCCCTGGCAACAGTGATAGGACAGGGAATCAGTTTTTTGATTTCTCTGATTTATTTATACAGGAAAAAAGAAGAGTTTGGATTTGATTTTTGCAGAAAAAGCTTTCGGATAACAGGTGAAGTATTAAAGCCTCTTTTAGTTTTGGGGATTCCAATGGCCATTCAGTCTGCTGCAATCAATATATCAAAAATCGTACTGACAGCATGGATTAATGCAGAAGGTGTTATTTATTCGGCTTTAGCAGGAATTTATAACAAATCTTCTATGATGATGGGGATTGTATCGAATTCTTTTACCACAGCAGGAAGTACTATGACAGGTCAGAGTATTGGTGCAAAAAAATATGACAGAGTGCCGAAAATACTGAAAGTAGTATTAACCATCAGTCTGGTCATTGCAATGTCTGCATCTGTGGCGTTATTCTGTTTCCCGGATGTCATTTTCACTTTGTTTACCAACGATCAGGAGGTGTTGGAAAAGGCAACATTGGTAGTAATGCCGATTATTTTAAATTTCTTTGGATGCGCAACAAGGGCAGGAGCCTTTTCGTTGATTAACGGCTCAGGTAATTCCAGATTGAATCTGTTAGTTGCACTGATTGATGGAATCATGGGGCGTATTGGACTGGCTGCCTTGTTTGGATATGTGCTGAAATGGTACAGTACAGGATTTTGGTATGGTGATGCGGTGGCCGGATTTGCACCGATTCTGATAGGAACCATATTTTTCCTGTCGGGAAGATGGAGAAAAGGTGTGCAGTAAAAAGTGCACACCTTTTTGACAGAGATTCAGATGTTTATGTTTAATGGAATCCCTCTCTTTTCTAAAATATGTAAGATACGGATGGAAAGCCGGATATAATCCATCGTATAAGAATCATTCGAATGGTAATGTAGAGATTCCTGAATTTTATTAATGCGGTATACCAGAGTGTTTCGATGAAGATGCAATTGTTCAGCGGCCGTTTTCAGAGAACGATTGTTTTCAAGGTAACAGATGTAAGTATCAAGTTTATGATCATTATCCTGTTTCCGCTCCCGCCATAGACGAAGAATATCAGGATGAATCGCATACATATTTTTTCCAAGATTACCAGAAGTAATCAGATATTCGATGGCACAATCATAAAAAGATACACACTGCTTTTCAGAGTTTGCGTCAGAAGAATGGTAAAGCAGCATCAGATCCATTGCATAATCAGCCTGTTCTCGAAGATAACACAGATGATAGATTCCCTGGAATTCCAGACTTTCTGTGAGAAGAAAACGATTGTATCTGGAAAGATTAAAAAGTCCGTCTTTTATAAGGCTGTCAGGAGTCAGGTTTAGATTTTCCACAACATAGAGTTCTCCGCCTTTTTCTCTTTTTAAAACACAGCAGCCAAATGTATTTCTTCGCAGTGTTTCCAGAAAGAAACGTTCTTTGACAGCAAGGTTATCGCCCTGTTCCTGAATTTTGATTTTATAAATTTTATAATAATCGTCGCTTTTCCAGTTCATGTAGGAAAGAAGGAAAGACAGACTTTGGATATTCGTGCCTGTGCCATCCAGAAGATTTCCGATACAGTCGAAATTATTGTCAGACAGTGGGTGATCTTTTGACTTTTGCTCTGCCAGTGGCAGGCGTAATTCGTTTACCAGAATATTCAGGAGCTGCACATCTCCCTGATTAAATTTTCGTTCTTTTTCCAGAATCATAAGGCGACCACAGATTTTGTCACGGAAACGAATAGGACTGGACATGGTATGATCCATATCATTCTGAGTAAAAGAAGAAAGCTGGGCATATTCGATATCTCTCAGCGTATTATTATGTCTCATACTCTGGAAATTTTCCATGGACGGATAACCAAATTCTTTTAGATATTGCCATTCTTTACCCATTTCTTCGTTGGAATATTTTCGACTCATAGCAAGCACCTGATGCCCACCGTTAAAAAGCAACATTGGATTATGGAATACATTCCATGAAAGATCAATGACTTTTTGATAATAATATCCATTCAAATAATGTTTGATATCATCTATCCAATCCTGATAAAAATCAAATACGCTCTGAATCAGTTCCAGTCCCTGCGTCATGGACATGTTTTTAATGATAATCTGATTGGTAATATCAGAAGCATCATAACAAATCACATTGGAGCCACGTGTTGTGACAACAGCACAATCATTGGCATATACCTGGCGAGCACTTTTTAACACTTGTTTTGCATCGTTTTTTATATGAAGTTCCAGGTCAAAGGAAGTCAGTCGGTTTGCAATCATCCACATACTCAATTTCATAACGATACCACCATACTTTCGTGTTTATTTTTGCAGTATTACAAAATTATTCAACCAAATTCACAAAATCGTCCCTTGTGAAAAAAAAATAATAAAGTTATAGTTAGTATATCATTTGATACAGAATTATTGTAAAATAAATGGAGGATAGCATCAATGAAAACAATGAAAAATTACAAATTCTGGTTTTGTACTGGTTCACAGGATCTGTATGGTGACGAATGCCTGGCACATGTAGCGGAGCATTCACAGAAGATTGTGGAAGAACTGAATAAGTCCGGAGTACTTCCTTATGAGATTGTATGGAAGCCGACTCTGATTACGAATGAGCTGATTCGTAAGACCTTCAACGAAGCAAATGCAGATGAAGAATGTGCAGGGGTGATTACCTGGATGCATACATTCTCTCCTGCAAAGTCATGGATTCTTGGTCTGCAGGAGTACCGCAAGCCGCTGATGCACCTTCATACACAGTTTAACCGTGAGATTCCATATGATACCATTGATATGGACTTCATGAATGAGAATCAGTCTGCACATGGTGACAGAGAATATGGCCACATTGTTTCCAGAATGGGAATCGAGAGAAAAGTAGTCGTAGGTTACTGGGCTGACAGAGAAGTGCAGGAACGAATCGCCAGCTGGATGCTTACTGCAATCGGTATCATGGAGAGCAGTCACATCCGTGTATGCCGTGTGGCAGATAATATGAGAAACGTAGCCGTTACCGAAGGCGACAAGGTAGAAGCTCAGATCAAGTTTGGCTGGGAAGTAGATGCTTATCCGGTAAACGAAGTAGCAGAATATGTATCTGCTGTTCCACAGAATGAGATCGACACTCTGGTAGAAGAGTATTACAGCAAGTACGATATCATTCTGGAGGGAAGAGATCCTCAGGAATTTAAGAAACATGTAGCAGTGCAGGCTGCCATTGAGATTGGTTTTGAAAAGTTCCTGGAAGAGAAGAATTATCAGGCAGTCGTTACTCACTTCGGTGATCTGGGAGCATTGCAGCAGCTTCCTGGTCTGGCTATGCAGAGACTGATGGAAAAAGGTTATGGATTCGGAGCGGAAGGCGACTGGAAGACAGCAGCTATGGTTCGCCTGATGAAGATCATGACCGCCGGTGTGAAGAATCCAAAGGGTACTTCCTTCATGGAAGACTATACATACAACCTGGTTCCTGGAAAAGAAGGTATTCTGGAAGCACATATGCTGGAAGTTTGCCCGACTATCGCAGATGGCCCGATCGGCATCAAGGTTTGCCCACTTTCCATGGGTGACAGAGAAGACCCGGCGCGTCTGGTTTATACCTCCAAGACAGGTCCGGCGATTGCCACTTCACTGGTTGACCTGGGTAACCGTTTCCGTCTGATCATCAACGATGTAGACTGCAAGAAGGTAGAAAAACCAATGCCGAAGCTTCCGGTGGCAACTGCATTCTGGACACCTCAGCCGAGTCTGGCAACTGGTGCAGAAGCATGGATCCTGGCTGGTGGCGCTCATCATACTGCATTTTCTTATGACCTGACTGCAGAGCAGATGGGTGACTGGGCAGCAGCAATGGGCATCGAAGCAGTTTACATTGACAAAGACACCAAGATCAGAGACTTCAAGAGAGATCTGCAGATGGGAAGCATTTTCTACAGATAAATATCATGATTACAGGGGTGCGAAGCATGGAACAAATCGTGTAATCATTATAAACAAAGTAAAAATTACCGAGGACAGAGCAAAAATCTGCCCTCGGTACTATGGGTTAAAGGAGAAGAAGAAAAATGGGTATTAGAGAAGATATTTTAAATGCAAAGACAGCACTTGGCATCGAATTCGGTTCCACCAGAATCAAAGCTGTTCTGGTAGATTCCACAAATGCACCGATCGCATCCGGAAGCCATGAATGGGAGAATCGTCTGGACAACGGTATCTGGACTTATACGCTGGAAGATATCTGGGGTGGACTGCAGGATGCCTACGCAGACATGGCAGCAGATGTGAAAAAGCAGTATGATGTAGAACTGGAGAACATCGGTGCTATCGGATTTTCTGCTATGATGCATGGATATATGGCATTTGGCAAAGAGGATGAACTTCTGGTTCCGTTCCGTACCTGGAGAAATACGATCACAGCAGAAGCATCAGAGAAACTGTTTAAAGAGTTTAATTACAACATTCCACAGAGATGGAGCATTGCACATCTGTACCAGGCAATCTTAAATGAAGAAGAACATGTAAAAGATATTACATACTTCACCACACTGGCGGGTTATATTCACTGGCAGCTGACAGGAGAAAAGAATCTGGGTATCGGCGATGCATCTGGTATGTTCCCGATTGACTGCAGCAAGAAAGATTACGATGAGACTATGGTACAGAAGTTTGATGCACTGGTAGCAGATAAGCACTTCCCATGGAAACTGAGAGATATCCTTCCGAAGGTTCTGGTAGCTGGTGAAAAAGCCGGAGCCCTGACAGAAGAAGGTGCAAAGAAGCTGGACGTATCCGGCAAGCTGAAAAGCGGTATTTTGGTTTGCCCGGCAGAAGGCGATGCAGGTACCGGTATGGCAGCAACGAACAGTGTCAAACAGCGTACCGGTAACGTATCAGCAGGTACTTCTATTTTCCTGATGGCAGTTCTGGAAAAGGATCTGTCTAAGGCTTATCCGGAACTGGATATGGTAACCACACCAGACGGCAGCCTGGTAGCTATGGTTCACTGCAATACTTGTACTTCAGATCTGAATGCATGGGTAGGTCTGTTCCGTGAGTTCATGGAGACCATGGGTATGGAAGTAGATATGAACAATCTGTACGGAACTCTGTACAACAAAGCACTGGAAGGTGACAAGGACTGCGGCGGTCTGGTATCTTACAATTACTTCTCAGGAGAACCAATCTCCGGACTGGAAGAGGGACGTCCATTATTCGTTCGTACTCCGAATGCACACTTTAACCTGGCCAATTTTATGAGATCTCACCTGTATTCTTCCGTAGCTACTCTGAAGATGGGTATGGATATTCTGACACAGCAGGAAAATGTAGAACTGGATCGACTCATGGGCCACGGTGGACTGTTCAAGACCAAAGGCGTTGGACAGAGCATCATGGCAGCAGCTATGAATACACCGGTTACCGTTATGGAGACAGCCGGAGAAGGCGGCGCATGGGGTATTGCACTTCTGGCTTCTTATATGAAGAATAAGGCAGAAGGTCAGACACTGGATGAATATTTAAGTAAAGAAGTGTTTGCCGGACAGGAAGGATCCACTATGGCTCCGGATGCAGCAGATGTAAAGGGATTTGAAGACTTTATGGCATCCTATGTACCTGTACTGGCGGCAGAAAAAGCTGCCGTAGAGACATTAAAAGTAAACAGCTAAGGAGAATACAGACTATGTTAGAAGAATTAAAAAAACGGGTATATGAAGCAAATATGCTTCTCCCAAAATACGGACTGGTTACATTTACCTGGGGAAATGTAAGTGAAATTGACCGGGAAAATGGTATTTTCGCTATCAAACCAAGCGGTGTGGATTATGACAGGCTGACACCGGATGATATGGTACTGATGGACTTAAATGGCAATAAAGTAGAAGGAAGATATAACCCATCTTCAGATACTGCCACCCATCTGGAATTGTATAAGGCATTCCCAAAGATTGGCGGTGTGGTACATACTCATTCTCCATGGGCTACCAGCTGGGCGCAGGCAGGAAGATCCATTCCATGCTACGGAACCACCCATGCAGATTATATGTACGGTGAGATCCCGTGTGCAAGATGTCTGACCGGACATGAATTTGATGAGTACGAGAAAAATACCGGCCTTCTGATCGTAGATGTATTCAAAGATCGTGATTACGAAGCTGTTCCGGCAGTCCTGTGCAAGAACCATGGACCATTCACCTGGGGAAAGGACGGACACGAAGCAGTACACAATGCAGTCGTTCTGGAAGAGGTAGCCAAGATGGCAGCCCGTGCAGAACAGATCAATCCGAGAATTCAGCCGGCACCGCAGGAACTTCAGGATAAGCATTATTATCGCAAGCATGGTGCCAACGCATATTATGGACAGAGGTAAGTAACAGTACATGTTGAAGGTTTTTTTAGTAGAAGATGAAGTGGTAATGCGAAACGGAATCAAGAACAATATTCCGTGGGAGCAGGAAGGATTTGAATTTGCAGGAGAGGCCAGCGACGGAGAGCTGGCCTATCCGCTTATAAAGAAGGAAAAGCCGGATATTCTGATCACAGATATCCGTATGCCATTTATGGATGGTCTTGAACTTAGCAGACTGGTAAAAAAAGAACTGCCACAGATCAAGATCATTATTTTAAGTGGATATAATGAATTTGACTATGCCAAGACGGCTATCAATATCGGTGTGACCGATTATCTGCTGAAGCCGATCAGTTCAGCAAAGCTTCTGGAAGCAGTAAAAAAAGTGGCAGATATGATCGAAAAAGAGCAGGATAATGCCCGTCTGATCAAACGATATGAAAAAGAGATGGAGGAAAATATCCTTCAGGAAAAACACAAATTATGGGGAGCACTGGCATCCAACCGATTATCCACTATTGAACTGCTGGAAAAAGGACAGCGCCTGGGAATCGATTTTACCGCATCAGCCTATCGGGTATTTCTGTTTAAGCTGATGCAGGAAGGAGATTCCACAGGATGTTCCGAGAAACTGAACCGTGCTTCGGAGAAGGTCAATGATCTGGCAGGAAGCTGGGAGCGTGTGTTGAGTTTTGACAGAAGTCCGGAGGGATGGGCGTTTCTGATCAAGGGAGAATCCGAAGAAGAAGTGCAAAGCACCTATCTGGAGACCAGAAAAGAACTGCTGGAACTGGTAGAAGGTTATCCGAAGGTTGAGTATTTTGGTGGAATTGGCAATGTGGTACACCGAATTGGTGACATCCAGACTTCTTATAAAGAAGCTGCACGAGCATTTTCCAGCCGTTTTTTCCTGGATGCCAATCAGATCGCAGACAGTGCAGAGAGGGTGAAGGTGCAGACGGAACAGGATGGAAAAATTGATGTCAGTAAAATGTTGTCGAAAAAGCGGGAACATGAGCTGGTAGAGAGATTCTTAAAAAACGGAACCACAGAAGAAGTAGACAGTTTTCTGGATGAACTGTTTCAGAATATCGGGGAACAGAACTGCAAATCTCTGCTGTACCGTCAGTATGTGGTGATGGATTTGTTTTTCTGCGCATCAGATTTTCTTGGAAATCTGGAGATGGATATTGAAAATCTTCCAGAGGAATGCAGGGATATTAATCAGATTGTGGAAATGGCGGAGGATGCAGAGAATTTGCGTTACCAGATCGGAAATCTGTTCACTGAGACCATGCAGCTTCGAGACAGTCATTCCAAGAAGAAATACAGTAAGCTGCTGGAGGATGCCAAAGCCTTTATCGATGAAAACTATAAGCATGATGAGATGTCACTGAATACGGTAGCGGCACAGGTGAATATTAGTCCCAGCTATTTCAGTACGATTTTCAGCAGTGAAATGGGGCAGACGTTTGTGGAGTATCTGACCCATGTACGTCTGGAAAAGGCAAAAGAACTACTGATGTGTTCTAACATGCGGACAGCAGAGATCGGATATGAAGTTGGATATAAAGACTCCCACTATTTTAGCTATATTTTTAAGAAGGTGGTGGGCTGCAGCCCAAAAGAGTACCGTAACCGAAAGTAGCAGGAGTATGGAAACAATATGGAAAAGAGAAAAACATCACTGAACAGTCGCCTGAACGTACTGGTAGCAGTTTGTTTTATCCCTCTTCTGGTCATTGCCATGTATCTGGTTATTATGTTGTATCGCTTTTCAGAGCGATATGATGAGACGGTTCAGAATATCACGACAGCCAATGCATACAATCTGGATTTGAAAGAACAGGTAGATTACACTATGTATATCATTGTGGTCAATTCAGAACGGGCAGAGGAGCTGGTTGATATCGATGCACCTCAACAGCTGATCGGGCAGGCCAGAGAAGATTTTAAAGAACTGTATGATTCGGCTGGTGCGTCTTATGCCAGGAACAATCTCCAGCGTATTCTCAAATCACTGCAGTCGCTGGAGACAAGTGTAGATGAGATCCGCCAGGATGCTACCGTTACCGGCAATTATGACCGCAATCTGGAACGTCTGGATCTGGATATCCGGGTGCAGACAGAACTGATTCAGGAACAGATTCAGGAGTATATCTATCATGAAGCCAGTGATCTGGAATCTCTGAGAGAGGGCATCCGCAAAGATGTAACGACTGCGATCGTCATAACGATCATGATAATTTGCATTATTCTGATCACGACACTGTTATTGAGCCGGAAAATCAGTCACAACCTGACCAGTGGAATTGATCAGCTGCGCATGGTGACACGAAAAGCAGGACATGGAGATTTCTCTGTCCAGGCTGATATGCAGGACGGGGATGAGGAACTGGAGGAACTGGCAGAAGGCTTCAACCAGATGGTGGAACGAATCGGCAATCTGGTGGAAGATATTCAGATTGAACAGCTCAATCTGCGGACAACAGAGCAAAAGCTCCTCCAGGCACAGATCAATCCACATTTTCTTTATAATACACTGGATGCCATTATCTGGCTGGCTGAGGCGGGGGAAAAAGAACAGGTGATCATGATGGTGACGGCTTTGTCGGATTTCTTCCGCACAACGTTAAGCAAAGGGCGGGATTATATTACCGTAGAAGAAGAAGAATCCCATATCCGCAGTTATCTGCAGATTCAGCAGTTTCGTTATCAGGATATCCTGGAATATGAGATTGATATTCCAAAAGAGATGCATGAATATCAGATCCTGAAGCTGACCTTACAGCCTTTGGTGGAAAATGCCCTGTACCATGGAATTAAGAATAAACGTGGTATGGGAAGAATCAGGGTGTCCGGTCATATCGATTCCGGTTATCTGGTATTTCTGGTAACAGACAATGGCATGGGAATGATACCGGAGAGACTGGCAGAAGTTCAGCGTGAAATGAACAGTGAACATCTGGATGAACACAATGCTGATCCGTCAGGATTTGGACTATATAATGTAGTACAGAGAATCAGGCTGAACTATGGCCCTCAGTATGGAATCTGGCTGTCCAGTACCTATGGAGAGGGGACGGAAGCCAGAGTAGAGATACCGGCAATAAAAAAATAACCATTTTCCAAAAAAAATATACTTTTTTATGCTTGACTGAAAAATGTAGCAAAAAAAACGAACTGTTTTCAAAATTCTATCTGTATTCAACAAAAGAAAAAAGCGATAGAATACAGACATAGTCAATAAGGACTAAATAGTTCGTGAAAAATCAGGAGGATGGTAAAAATGAACAAAAAAATTATCGGTGTGGTAGCTTGTAGTGCAGTTGCAGCTTCTATGGCAATCGGAGCATCTGCTTCAGACGAACTGATCAAAGTTGGATATGCTCAGGTTGGTCATGAATCTGACTGGCGTACCGCTAACACACAGAACTATCAGGATGTATTCTCAGAAGAAAACGGATATGAACTTTCTTTCGTAGACTGTGACAACGATAACGCAGCTCAGATCGAAGCAGTTCGTAACTTCATCAACCAGGAACTGGATTACATCGTAATCGCTCCAATCCAGTCTGCAGGATGGGATACCGTACTTCAGGAAGCACAGGATGCAGGAATCCCTGTTATCATCGCTGACCGTGAAATCGAAGCATCTGAAGATCTGTATGATGCATGGGTAGGAACAAACACCACAAATGAAGGTATCACAGCAGGTAACTGGCTGGCTGAATACATGGATGGCAAAGAAGCAAACATCCTTGTAATCGAAGGTTCTGTTGGAGCTTCTGCAGCACTTGGACGTACAGATGGATTCAATCAGGTGGCAGCAGATCATGATGAATGGACAATTCTTGATTCTCAGTCTGGTGACTTTACACAGGATGGTGGACAGGAAGTTATGGAATCCTTCATCAAATCTTATGAAGGAAAGTTCAACGTAGTTGTTTGCCAGAACGATAACGAAGCATACGGTGCAATGGATGCAATGGATGCAGCAGGTATTACATATGGTGTTGACGGAGATGTTACTCTGATTTCTTTCGATGCTACACATGATGGACTTCAGTACACACTGGATGGCAAGATCAACTGTGATGTTGAATGTAACCCAATTCAGGCAGAAGTTGTTGCTGGTGTAATCCAGAAGATGGAAGCTGGAGAAGACTATGACAAGACTACTCTGGTAGAAGACTCTGCATTCGTAGCTCCTGGTATCGAAAGCGAATATGCAACAACAATGACAGAAGATATCCTGGCAGGTCGTGCATACTAATCCACTTGTTTATCAGGTAAATTAGCGTTACTTTCGCAATCAATTAGCCAAATAAGCAGGAGGGAGAAATTCCCGAAAGGGTGTTTCTCCCTCTTATTGTTTGATGATGAATAAAATATAACCCGGCAAAACTGTGTGCCATGTACACAGACAGCGAAGGGAGGAGAAACTTTGGAAGCAGACGTAGTATTAAAAATGAAAGGAATCTGCATGGAGTTCCCTGGAGTCAAAGCTCTGGAAGATGTAGGTTTCACGCTGAAAAAAGGAGAAATCCGGGCACTGATGGGTGAAAATGGTGCCGGTAAATCAACACTGATCAAATGTCTGACCGGTGTCAATAAGTTCCAGAAAGGTGAAATCTTCCTCGATGGACAGCAGATTGTAAATAAAGACACGATGGATGCCCAGAACAAGGGTATTTCCACTGTATATCAGGAGGTCAACCTTTGTCCGAACCTTTCCGTAGCGGAAAATCTTTACATCGGACGTGAACCTCTGACCAAAATCGGAACGGTAAACCGAAAAGAAATGAACAAACGTGCAGCGACTTTGATGAAAGAACTGGATCTGGACGTAGATGTAACAAGGAATCTTGAAGAATATTCACTGGCATTGCAGCAGATGATTGCGATTGCCCGTGCTGTAGATATGGATAGCAAAGTACTGATTCTGGATGAACCGACATCTTCACTGGATGAAAATGAGGTAGAAAAGCTGTTCACCATGATGCGGAACCTGAAGGCAAAAGGAGTAGCGATTATCTTCGTAACCCATTTCCTGGAGCAGGTATATGCTGTCTGTGACGGTATCACCGTATTGCGAAACGGTACTCTGGTTGGAGAATATGAGATTGCAGATTTACCTAGAGTAAAGCTGGTAGCAGCAATGATGGGTAAAGACTTTGATGATCTGGCAGCTATTAAGCCGGAAAATACAGGAGATAAGAGAAAAGAGCCGATGGTCATTGAAGCGAAAGGTATCAGCCATGCAGGAACCATCAAGCCATTCGATCTGGAGATCCACAAAGGTGAGGTAATCGGTCTGACAGGTCTTCTGGGATCTGGACGAAGCGAGCTGGCCCGTGCTATCTACGGAGCTGACAGAGCACAGACCGGTACTCTGAAAGTAAAAGGAAAAGAAGTAAAGATCAAACAGCCAATTGATGCCATGAAGCTTGGTATGGGACTTCTCCCGGATGACCGTAAAGCAGAAGGTATTATCGGAGATCTTTCTATTAGAGAGAATATTATTCTTGCCATTCAGGCTAAGGCAGGAATCATGAAACGTATTCCGATGGCAAAACAGATTGAGATTACTGATAAATACATAGATCTTCTTCAGATCAAGTGTGCAAGCCGCGAGACTCTGATCAAACAGCTCTCCGGTGGTAATCAGCAGAAGGTTATTCTGGCTCGTTGGCTGGCTACCAATCCGGATTTCCTGATTCTGGATGAGCCGACCCGTGGTATTGATATCGGAACGAAGACTGAGATTCAGAAGCTGGTTCGCCAGCTGGCAGATGAAGGTAAGAGTCTGATCTTCATTTCTTCCGAGATCGAAGAGATGCTTCGTACCTGCAACCGTATGGCGGTTCTTCGTGACGGTGCCAAGGTTGGAGAAATTGATGAATGTGACATGAACCAGATGAATGTCATGAAAGCAATTGCAGGAGGTGATAAGAATGAGTAGTCTGAAAAAACTGACACAGAAGCGCTTGTTCCTGCCGATCTTCAGTATGATTTTAGTCATGCTCATCAACGTGATTTACGATATCGCATGTGGCAATATGCCATTACAGTTCTTCGTAATTACCATTAAGAATGGCGTTTTATATGGACGTCTGATCGATGTACTGAACCGAGGCAGTGAGATTGCCATTCTGGCAATCGGTATGACACTGGTTGTATCTTCTTCCGCAGGAACGGATATTTCCGTTGGATCTGTCATGAGTCTGTATGCAGGGGTCTGCTGTATGATCCTGGCTGGCTACGGTAATGTCAATGTTTCCAATTATGCACATCCGCTTCTGGTTGGTATCCTTGGCGGTCTGGCAGTCACTACCATCTGTGGTCTGTTCAATGGTCTGCTGGTAGCGTATCTGAATATTCAGCCGATGGTTGCCACGTTGATCCTATGGTCGGCGGGACGTGCAATAGGACTTCTGCTCTGCAACAGCCAGATCGTATACGTACGTGTACCTTCTTTCCAGAAACTTGGTGCATACACAGGAATTATCCCGACACCAATCATTGTTGCAGCAATCTGCATTGCCATTGCAGCATGTGTACTGAAGTTTACTGCTCTGGGAACTTATATCCAGAGTGTTGGTATCAATAAAAAAGCATCCAGAATTGCCGGATTTAACTCTTCCAAGATTATTCTGCTGACCTACATCATCTGTGGTCTGTGTGCAGGTCTTGCAGGTATGGTGGCAACATCACGTATCTATTCCGCAGATACCAATAACATTGGTCTGAACATGGAAATGGATGCCATCCTTTCCGTAGCTCTTGGCGGTAACAGCCTTGGCGGTGGTAAATTCAACCTGGCAGGTTCTATTATCGGAGCTTACACTATTCAGGCAATTACCACAACTCTGTATGCACTGGGTGTGTCCTCTGCACAGGCACCGGTATTTAAAGCTATCGTAGTTATCCTGATCGTAGTTATTCAGGCTGAGCCATTTAAGGCTTATATGAAGAAACTGACAGCAAAAAGAACACAGGCAAAGGAGGCAGCATAAGATGAAGAAATCAAAAATCAGCAGTAACAATTTGCTGCTCCTGATTACAATCGTACTGTTTTTCGTAATGTACCTGGCTGGATGCGGAGTCTATGCAGGCAAAGGTTTTACAAAAGTACAGAACTTTATGAACATTCTGATTAACAATGCCGGTCTGATCTGTGTGACTGCCGGTATGACCTGTGTAATGCTGACCGGTGGTATTGATATTTCGGTTGGTTCCCTGATTGCCATGGACTGTATGATCCTGGCAGTTGGTATTGAACGCTGGCACTGGAGCAGCCCGGTACTGATGCTGTTCATTCTGGCCATCGGTATCGTGTTTGGATTCGTACAGGGCTTCTGTATCGCTTATCTGGACATTCAGCCATTCATCGTTACCATGGCGGGATTGTTCTTTGCCCGTGGTATGACAGCAGTGATCTGTAAGGAACAGGTAAGTATTGTATCTGACAAGATCTTTACGGCACTGTCCAACTTCAAGATTCAGTTTCCATTTGGTGGAGCTGTAAATAAAAAGGGTGTACTGGTGCTTCCTTATATCCGTATCACGGTAATTGTGGCATTGATTGTAGTAGTTGCAATTTATCTGATGCTGAAGTATACTAAATTCGGCCGCAGCATTTATGCAATTGGCGGAAATCAGCAGTCTGCAACCCTGATGGGACTTGATGTAAAGAAGACAAAACTGAAGACCTATATGTTATCCAGTTTCCTGACATCTATCGGCGGAATCTGCTTCTGCCTGAATACTATGGCAGGAACCACTACACAGGCAACCGGACTGGAAATGGATGCCATTTCCTCAGCTGTCATCGGTGGAACACTTCTGACAGGCGGTGTGGGAAATATCATCGGATCACTCTTTGGAGTGTTGATCAACGGTACCATTTCCGCACTGGTAAAGGCGAACGGTAAACTGATCAGTTCCTGGGCGAATATCGTAACAGCGATACTGCTTTGTTTCTTCATTATTCTGCAGAGTATTTTCGCTAAGATCAAAGAAAGTAAAAAATAAGACATATCAAAAGGGGCCTGACAACAGGTCCCTTTTTTTCGGAGGATTCATGAACAGACAAATAGCAGCAGGGGGAATGATACTTGGAAGCGCAATATTATTAAGCGGATGCCAGGTGACAGAGGAACGGCAAAGGGAAACAGCTTATACATCAGCAATCAGTCAGACGGAAACAGAGATTGATGAGAACCTGATAGTCGTGGGAGTATCCCAGGTAGGGGCAGAATCAGACTGGAGAATTGCGCAGACGAATTCCATTAAAGAGTCTCTGACTGCTGAGAATGGATTTTATATGATTTTTGATAATGCGCAGCAGAAGCAGGAAAATCAGATAAAGGCGATACGAAATTTTATTCTTCAGGAGGTAGATTATATCGTTCTGGATCCAATTGTTATGAGTGGTTGGGATAATGTGCTGCAGAATGCAAAAGAGGCGGAAATTCCCGTGATTCTGGTCGATCGCGATGTGGAAGTGGACGATGATAGTCTGTACGTCACCAGTGTGGTGACGGATATGGTGGCAGAAGGGCGCAATGCCGGCTACTGGCTGGAGGACTATCTGGAAAAACAGGGAAGAGAAGATGAGGATATTCAGATTGTCATGCTGCTGGGAACGGAAGGGGCATCTGCACAGATCGGCCGTACGAAAGGATTTACAGAAATAGCAGGTCAGCATGAGAACTGGAAAATACTGGAACAGCTTGACGGTGATTTTACGCAGGCCAAGGGACGGGAATCTATGGAAACGCTTCTGAAGAAATATGATGACATTGATGTGGTAATCAGTGAAAATGATAATATGACATTTGGCGCCATAGATGCAATACAGGATGCCGGCAGGAGCTGTGGTCCGGGAGGAGATATGATTATGATCTCCTTTGATGCAGTTCGGGCAGCACTGGAGGCTATGCAGGCGGGAGAAATCAATGCAGACTTTGAATGCAATCCGCTTCAGGGACCAAAGCTTGCGGAGACGATCAAACGTCTGGAAAATGGGGAAGAAGTAGAAAAAGTGCAGTATATTGAAGAAACTTATTTTGACACAACGATGGATCTGGAAACGTTAATTAGAGGAAGAGCGTATTAGAAAACTGAAAAAGGGACTGTGAAAAAAGAATAGTCCCGAAAAAAAGAAAGACCAAGAGTTTATAATGAACTCAAGGTCTTTCTTTCTGTTATAATCAACTTGCAATGAAAATTAATAACATAATCTATTCTAACTCAAAACAGGCAGTTTTGCCAATGCTAATTCAAGATTATTTGGACATCTGTGATCCAGTGCTGACTTTTGACAGATTTATGGGAGAAATCGAACTGGAGAAATATCTGAAAAATATTCCTCAACATTATACAGGAAGACTCAGGTATGACCCGGTCAGCATGCTGAAAACAGTTTTGTTTGGATTTATGGCGAATGGCTATATATCATTGCGTGAACTGGAGGATCAGTGTAAAATCAATCTCCGCTTCATGTATCTTATGGATCATCAAGCACCTTCTTACCGTACTTTCGGCTACTTCATCAACGAAGTACTTGCTGATTCCATTGAAGAAATATTTCAAGATATAAACAAAAAAATATTCGAGACAGAGCATGTGGATCTTCAACATCTATACATTGATGGATCCAAGTTTGAAGCAAATGCGAATAAATACTCCTGGGTATGGAAAAAAGCAACCGAAAAATCCAGATGCCGTCTCTTTGGTAAGATCACTACACTCTTTGAGGAAACTACACAACAACGTCATTATGAGAAACTCAAAGAGTATGCTGCTAAGTTGGAAGAATATGTGGAAAAAATCAAAATCTGTGGAGAAGATCGCAACAGCTACTCGAAAACAGATCATTCAGCCACTTTTATGCGAATCAAGACAGACTACATGGGAAATGACCAGTTGCTTCCAGCTTATAATGTACAGGTCGGTGTTGCAGATGAATATATTGCTGTTGTTGATGTAAATCAGTATCGCTCAGATATGGATTGTTTTATTCCATTAATGACAAGAAATACCATGAAGATCCATTTTGTGCAGTAAATTTTCCAATCGGGGAAGACGGAATCATGCGTTGCCCAAACAGGAAAAACTTTTATCTTCAGTATCGAAAAAACGTAAAAGGGAACAAGTAAGCTATGCTCAGGCAATCGAAGTGGGCGATACGGAGCCTTATTCCGAAAAAGAGATTCTGATCAACTGACAGCGTAATGAATAAAATGAATCACAGCCACACATTTTCTTAATTTGCATGACGCATGTGATTGTGATATGATAAATCCCGTAAAGAGGACAGAAAAGCCGAAAACTGGACAATTTTCGGCTTTTAGATTGGATAAAAAGGAGATTTAGGGATATGAGCAAAGTAAGAATTGGTATCATTGGCTATGGAAATATCGGACGCGGTGTAGAAGCTGCGATTAAGCAGAATCCGGACTGTGAGATGGCCGGAGTCTTTACAAGACGTGATCCGTCTACAGTAAAGATCACTACAGAAGGCGGAAAAGTATATCCAGTCAGCGAACTGGCAGATCATAAGGATGACATTGATGTCTGCATCGTATGCGGTGGAAGTGCAACCGATCTGCCAAAGCAGACTCCGGAAGTGGTAAAAATGTTCAATGTGGTAGACAGCTTTGACACTCATGCAAGAATTCCGGAGCATTTTGCAAATGTAGATGCAGCTGCAAAAGAAAGCGGACATGTGGGAATTATCTCAGTAGGCTGGGATCCGGGAATGTTTTCATTGAATCGTCTTTATGGCAATGTGATTCTTCCAGAAGGAAAGGATTACACATTCTGGGGACGCGGTGTGAGCCAGGGACATTCTGATGCCATCAGACGTGTGGAAGGCGTACAGGATGCAAGACAGTATACGGTACCGGTAGAGGCCGCAGTAGAATCAGTTCGTAATGGAGAGAATCCGGAACTGACTACCAGACAGAAGCATACCAGAGAATGCTATGTGGTAGCAAAAGAAGGCGCAGATCTGAAGCAGATCGAACATGATATTGTAACAATGCCGAACTACTTTGCAGATTATGATACAACGGTTCACTTTATTTCACAGGAAGAACTGGACAAAAACCATAAAGGAATTCCACACGGTGGATTCGTGATCCGCAGTGGTGCAACCGGAGATGGAACAAACAAGCACATCATCGAATACAGACTGAAGCTGGATTCCAATCCGGAATTCACATCCAGCATTCTGGTAGCATACGCAAGAGCAGCCAAGAGACTGGCAGGTGAAGGCGTATCCGGATGCAAGACCGTATTTGATATCGCACCGGCCTATCTGTCTGCAATGAGCGGAGAAGAGATCCGTGCACATCTGCTGTAGAAAAAGTAATAACCACATGCTATGATATGATACCCTCAAGTAGGACACAAAAATATAAAAACCTACTTGGGGTATTTTATGTCCAGAAAAAGTAAAATTGATGCAGTTAAAAAGGTAGAAATCGTAGAAAAGTACCTGAACGGAGAACTTAGCCAAAAAGGTGCCGCAAAAATGTTCGGTGTAAATAAGCGGAGTGTTCAGGATTGGATTAGGATCTATAAGACAGACGGACCAGAAAGTTTACTGTCCCCTAAGACAAATAAACGCTACTCAAAAGAATTGAAATTGCAGGCAGTTCATGCGTACCTTTCCGGAGAGGGCTCGTTAGATGAAATATGTGTAAGATTCGGAATCCGACAGCATCCTCAACTTTCAAGTTGGATCAAGGCGTATAATGAAGGTAAGGAATTAAAAGAACTTACCGGAGGTAGCGCTATGAAGAAAG
>NZ_JAOQKE010000020.1:0-61598 GCF_025567005.1 Muricoprocola aceti | reverse complement strand
CCCCCCTCAAGATGAGATATCCCATGCGAAAGCAATAAGACCCCTTGAAGACGACGAGGTAGATAGGGCAGAGGTGGAAGTGCAGTAATGCATGGAGCTGACTGTCACTAATAGGTCGAAGGCTTGACCTGAATAGTTTGGGTTAAACGGATGAAAAAAGTATTTACCGTATGCGGTTTTGAAGGTACAACCTTCATATTCCTCGATAGCTCAATGGTAGAGCACTCGGCTGTTAACCGAGGGGTTGTTGGTTCGAGCCCAACTCGGGGAGTTTTTTCATGAATGATTATGAAAGTTACGGCTCCATGGTCAAGCGGTTAAGACACCGCCCTTTCACGGCGGTAACAGGGGTTCAAATCCCCTTGGAGTCACTGATAACAAAATAGGACGATTATATGCCGATGTGGCTCAATTGGCAGAGCAGCTGATTTGTAATCAGCAGGTTATCGGTTCGAGTCCGATCATCGGCTCTTTGGACCTTTAGCTCAGTTGGTTAGAGCAACCGGCTCATAACCGGTCGGTCCTGGGTTCGAGTCCCCGAAGGTCCATTTTTCCTATTTGTTATTCATATGGCCCAGTGGCTCAGTTGGTTAGAGCGTCGCCCTGTCACGGCGAAGGTCGTCGGTTCGAGTCCGATCTGGGTCGTTTTATCGGAATGATAAAACTTGGGATCTTAGCTCAGCTGGGAGAGCATCTGCCTTACAAGCAGAGGGTCACAGGTTCGAGCCCTGTAGGTCCCATTTACAATTTTATATTGTATATGCCGGCGTGGCGGAACTGGCAGACGCACAGGACTTAAAATCCTGCGGGACTAATCTCCCGTACCGGTTCGATTCCGGTCGCCGGCATTCATGGAAACCCTTGTAAATCAAGGGTTTTTTTGATATTTATTTGGAATGTTAAGGTGAAAATTGACATTTATTAAAAAATGCGTTATGATAAAAAATAGTTTTTTGATTAAATAGCATGAAAATGCCGGGAAAGCGATTTCAGGAGTAAGTATAAAATATGAAAAACAGATTAAAAGTATTATTATTGACAGGGGTATTGTCGCTGTCAGCTATTGGAGCCGTAGAGTTTACTTATGCAGAGGATATGAATAGTTCGGAAGAGGTAAAAGTACAGTCTGAGGATGGAGCAAATGAAACAGCAGAGACTCCAGCCCCAGAACCAACACCGAGCCCAGAACCAACACCGAGTCCAGAACCAACACCGAACCCAGAACCAACACCGAGCCCAGAACCAACACCGAGCCCAGAACCAACACCGAGCCCAGAACCAACACCGAATCCAGAGCCTACACCAGAGATACCGAGTACACCGGAACCAGACACTACTCCGGATACTACACCTGCAACAGATACAGAGACTCCTACAGAGTCTGCCGAGAGTGAGACTTCTTCCGAGACAAATTCGGAGACCCTCACCGAGACAGAGACAGAGTCTGCTGAGACTGAAGCTAAGAAGAAAGATAAGAAAGAGATTGACAAAGAGGCTGCAGATTTATATGAACAGACAACAGGTGAATCCATTTATGTATTTGGTTCCTATCCAGTAGGTGATATTACGGAAAATACCAATGAGATCTATGATTATCTCAGAAATATTCTTGGATTAAATCATGCAGCTGCATGTGGTGTCCTTGCGAATATTCAGTGTGAGTCAAACTTTGCTTCATCGGCCGTTGGAGATGGAGGAACAAGTTATGGATTGTGTCAGTGGCATCTGGGACGTTTCAGTGCGCTGATTAACTGGTGCAGTGCCAATGGATACGAATATCACAGTATTCAGGGCCAATTAGGATACTTGACAACAGAGCTTCAGGGAGGTTATGCATCTGTATATCAGTATCTTTTGAGTGTGCCAGATACAGCCCAGGGAGCCTATGATGCGGCATATTACTGGTGTAAGTATTTTGAGATTCCGGCGAATCTGGAATACAATTCTCAGATGAGAGCGGACCTTGCAATGAATCTGTATTATCCAAAGACACTTGGAACGCAGAAGGAAACAGAAGAAGAGACAGAGATTACAACGCTCAATGACACACAGATGGAGCAGGCAGTAAGTGCTGCGCCGAAAAGTATCAGCCGTCTTTCCAGACTGGATGTTTCAAAAGAGGTTACAGTATCCCAGGCATTGGAAGAAAAAGAAACAGAGGATGTGGCTGGCTCTATAGACAGGGCAGAACTGGAAGAAGAAGCGAAGAAAGCTGTTGATCAGGCGCTTGCAGAATATCAGTCCAGAACGGCAGAGACAGAGGCTGACAATGAAGCTGAGCAGGAAGAGACAGAAAACATGATTCAGCTGAGTTCAGAAGAATTGGCAGTGCTTGCAAATAGTCTGACTGTAAAATAAGTATAGAAAACTGAATGAAAAGAAAGAATCCACCATATGATAAAAAAAAGTATGGTGGATTTTTCTATGCACAAATATAAAAGAATGGGGATTTGGTTCAGTATGCTGGCTGCTTTTTTGACAGGAATTTTATTTATGAATCTGGCAGGAGACACGTATCTTGGAAAAAGTATGGTTTCCCTGCAAAAAATTATGTATAGTGGCCGAGAAGAGATGACAGGAAAAAGTGGTTATCTATATTATCTTTTGAAAATCCGAGGAAAGGAATATCTGTTCCTTGGGCTTCTTGGCCAGGCCTTTGGCGGAATGGCATGGATCATTTTATTTGGAAACTGGTTTTGCCTGACAGAAGGAATTCTGCTGACTTCAGGTTTCATACAGCAGCAGATGAGTGGAAGTTGGATACTGGTGTTGGCGCAGATGCCACATATGATTTTGTATGGACTAGTGTATACAATGTTATTGAGAAGCTATATGGTACAGGAAAATGAAAAGAGAACCATTTTTTTTCGTAACTGGTTAATGAATGTTCCTGTTATCTTACTGGGAATATTGACAGAATATTATGTGAATCCATGGTGTTTGAAGTGGTTATATCATATGATTAAGTGAAAAGCAAAACAAGATTTAGTGGTTGACATAAGAAAAGAACCAGATATTGAAATGTGCATAAAAAAGTGGAAAAAAAACGAATTTTGTGGATAAATAGCGATTGATTTTAGAATGATTTCTTCCTATAATGTTTACATAAATAAGTAAGGGAGAAAGATCAAGGAGAATCATTCCTCCTTGTTTTTTTAACGCATTCTCTGAGAAAGTATCAGAAAATGTAAAAGGGGAAGCAGAATGAACGGGAAGATAGAAGTACAGTCACAGATACCTGAATTTCAGCAGGATATGAAACAATTTGTGAGTTATATGGAAGAAGAAAAGAATGCCTCGAACAGTACGGTAGTCTCTTACCAGAGAGATCTGAAAAAGCTGTTTCTGTACCTTGATGAAAAGGGAATTCGAAGAATTGGTGATATTACCTCAACGAATCTGAATTCTTATATTCTGCAGATGGAGAAGCAGGGCTTTTCTATGTCATCGGTCTCCAGGAGCGTGGCTTCTATGAGAGCTTTTTTTCATTATTTATTCAAAGTGAGAAAGATGGAAGATGATCCGAGTGAAAAAGTACGTTCTCCACATGTTGATAAGAAGATACCAGAGATTCTGACTATGGAGGAAGCAATTTCGTTACTGGAGCAGCCGGATACTACAACGGATAAGGGAATCCGCGATAAAGCAATGTTGGAGCTTTTATATGCGACAGGCATGAGAGTATCAGAATTGCTGGCTTTACAGATGGAAGATATCAATTTGCCAATGAATTATCTGATCTGTCGGGAGCGAAACAAAGAAAGGGTAATCCCGTTTGGAAAAGAAGCAGAAGATGCATTAAAGATTTATCTGGAGAAGACCAGAGAAAAGTTTATCCATGAGCAGGACAGTGTATGGGTATTTACGAATTGCTCAGGAGATGCCATGAGCCGACAGGGATTTTGGAAAATTATTAAATCTTATGTGCAGAAGGCAGGAATAAAAAAAGATATTACTCCGCATACATTGCGGCATTCCTTTGGTGCACATCTGGTACAGAATGGTGCAGATTTAAGAGCTGTTCAGGAGATGATGGGGCATGCAGATATATCTACGACACAGCTTTATATGGATATGAATGTACGAAGAGTGCGTGAGATCTATGCGAAAGCGCACCCGAGACGCTAGAGGATAAAGAAAGCAGTAACAAAAATGCAGTAACCACAATCAGTGGATACTGCATTTTTTGTAAACAAAATAAAATCATTCCAGATTAACAGGATTTATAGATATCATAAATCAACTGTTCAGATTCCTTCCAACCGAGGCATGGATCGGTAATGGACTTGCCATATACATGGTTGGTACAGCCGATTTTCTGGTTGCCAGGTTCAATGTAACTCTCGATCATAACACCTTTCACCAATGTCTTTAAACGAGTGTTGATAGAACGGCTGTTCAGAATCTCTTTCACAATACGAATCTGTTCCATATACTGCTTATTAGAATTGGAATGGTTGGCATCGATGACAACAGCAGGATTCTGAAGATCACGTTGATCGTACATATTCAGCAGATTGACCAGATCTTCATAGTGATAATTCGGAATAGAATTACCATGCTTGTTGGTTGCACCACGTAGAATGGTATGGGCAAGTGGATTGCCAGGGGTATGTACTTCCCATCCACGATAAATAAACTGCTGTGCAGCCTGTGCGGCAACAACGGAGTTCAGCATAACGGAGAGATCTCCACTGGTTGGATTCTTCATTCCGGCAGGAACATCCATACCACTGGTTGTCATACGATGGTGCTGGTCTTCTACTGAGCGGGCACCGATGGCTACATAAGAAAGGATATCAGCAAGATACCAGAAGTTTTCAGGATACAGCATCTCGTCAGCAGCGGTCAGACCGGTTTCTTCTACGGCACGGATGTGAAGTTTACGGATAGCAATCAATCCGGCCAGCATATCCGGCTTTTTCTCAGGATCTGGTTGATGTACCATGCCTTTATATCCTTCCCCGGTAGTACGCGGCTTATTTGTATAAATACGCGGGATGATCATCAGGCGGTCGCCTACTTTATCCTGAACCTTTGCCAGGCGATGAATATAATCCATCACAGATTCTTCATTATCTGCAGAACAAGGACCGATGATGACAACGAATTTATCGGAATTTCCTGTAAAGATATCCTTCAGTTCCGCATCACGCTGCTGTTTTACCCTGGCAACATAATCAGAAACAGGATAAGCTTTTTTAATTTCCGCAGGAATCGGCAGTTTTTTTATAAATTCAAAGCTCATAATTTCCTCCAAATAGTTTCTATGCGATTTTTATTATAAACCACCATATGACAAAATACCAGAAAAAAATTCTACTTGATGAAAATCAGAAGTTTTTGTATACTGAATAATTAGATGTACATAAAGTAACTATGAAATTTATGAGAGGAATCAGTAATGAAAAAACCTTATTTTCCGCTGTTTGTGGATCTTTCAGAAAAGAAAGTATATGTAATAGGAGCCGGAACCATTGCCAAAAGAAGGATTCGATCTCTGACAGATTTTACTGATCATCTGATCGTGGTTGCACCGGAGGTGAATCCGGAACTGAACGGACTGGAACAGGAAGGAAAGATTACCATCCTCAGAAAAAAATTTGAACTGCAGGATATTGCAGAGGCAGATATTGTGATTGCAGCCACCAATGACCATTCATTGAATGGTGAGATTTATGATTATTGCATAGAACAGGAAATTCTGGTAAATGTATGCAATGATAAGAAAAAATGTGATTTTTATTTCCCGGGACTTGCCATGAAGGATAATGTGGTGGTAGGTGTAACTGCTAATGGTACGAACCATAAAATGGCCAGAAAGGCTGTAGAAAAAATCAGGGAGATGCTGGAAGAATGGTTGTAAAGATCTATACAGATGGTGCAGCAAGAGGAAATCCGGATGGACCGGGTGGATATGGCACAGTATTACATTATGTGGACAGCAAAGGGGTGCTTCATGAACGGGAGTACAGCCAGGGATATGTGCGGACAACAAATAACCGCATGGAATTGATGGCAGCGATTGTGGGACTGGAAGCACTGACCAGACCATGTGAAGTGGAGCTTTATTCCGACTCGAAGTATCTGACGGATGCTTTTAATAAAAAATGGATTGATGGATGGATAAAGAAAAACTGGAAACGTGGAAAAAATGAACCGGTAAAAAACAGAGAACTGTGGGAACGTCTGTTAAAAGCCAAAGCTCCGCATCAGGTTACTTTTATCTGGGTAAAAGGACATGATGGGCATGAAATGAATGAGCGTTGCGATACGCTGGCGACTACAGCGGCAGATGGAGATGATTTAATAGAAGATCCGGGAATTGCATAAAAACTTGAAAAGACAGCATTCCTATGATATATTTAAGGGTAGATTTTTGAAAGAAGTTTTGAGGAGATCAAAGATGGGAATTTATGAAGAATTAGTTGCCAGAGGATTGATTGCCCAGGTAACAGATGAAGAGAAGATCAGAAAACTGATCAATAATGGAGAAGCGACCTTTTACATTGGCTTTGACCCAACGGCAGACAGCCTTCACGTAGGACACTTCATGGCACTTTGCCTGATGAAGCGTCTCCAGATGGCTGGAAATAAACCAATTGCTCTGATCGGCGGTGGTACCGCAATGGTTGGAGACCCTTCAGGACGCAGTGATATGCGTCAGATGATGACAAAAGAGACGATTCAGCACAACTGTGACTGCTTTAAGAAGCAGATGTCCAAGTTCATCGATTTCTCAGATGGCAAGGCATTGATGGTGAACAATGCAGACTGGCTTCTGGATCTGAATTATATCGAGCTGCTTCGAGATGTGGGAGCATGCTTTTCGGTGAATAATATGCTTCGTGCAGAATGTTACAAGCAGAGAATGGAAAAGGGATTAAGTTTTCTGGAGTTCAACTACATGATCATGCAGAGTTACGATTTCTATGAATTATACCGTAAGTACGGATGTAACCTGCAGTTTGGTGGTGATGACCAGTGGAGCAACATGCTGGGTGGCCGTGAACTGATTCGCCGTAAGCTGGGACTTTCTGAAGAAGATGCCAAGGCACAGGCTATGACCATTACTCTTCTCCTGAATTCAGAAGGAAAGAAGATGGGTAAGACACAGTCCGGTGCAGTATGGCTGGATCCGAACAAGACATCTCCTTATGATTTCTATCAGTACTGGAGAAATGTAGGCGATGCTGATGTATTAAAATGTATCCGTATGCTGACATTCCTGCCACTGGAGCAGATTGATGAGATGGATAAGTGGGAAGGAAGCCAGTTGAACCAGGCAAAAGAGATTCTGGCTTATGAACTGACTAAGCTGGTACACGGCGAAGAAGAAGCTTCCAAGGCTCAGGAAAGTGCCCGTGCACTGTTTTCCTCAGGTAATGCAGAAGATATGCCGACAGCAGAACTGGAAGATGGAGATTTCAAAGATGGCGCGGTAGATCTGATCTCTATGCTGGTAAAGGCGGAACTGGTTGGAACGCGTTCCGAAGGACGCCGTGCGATTGAACAGGGTGGTGTGACACTGGATGGTGAGAAGATCACAGATATTCATTTTACACTGAAAAAAGAAGATATTCCGGAAGATGGACTTGTGCTCAAACGCGGAAAGAAGAAATTTAAAAAGATCATTGCAAAATAGAAGGTGTAGAACCTTTAAGGAGGAACAATATGAAAAAGTATGGAGTAAATGAACTTCGTAAGATGTATCTGGACTTTTTCGAGAGCAAAGGCCATCTGGTTATGAAAAGCTTTTCCCTCGTACCACAGAATGACAAGAGTCTGCTGCTGATCAATGCAGGTATGGCTCCGCTGAAGCCTTATTTTACAGGAGCTGAGATCCCGCCAAGAAGGCGTGTAGCTACCTGCCAGAAGTGTATTCGTACCGGCGATATTGAGAATGTAGGTAAGACCGCACGTCATGGTACATTCTTTGAGATGCTGGGTAACTTCTCTTTTGGAGATTATTTCAAGCATGAAGCCATCAACTGGTCCTGGGAATTCCTGACGGAAGTAGTTGGACTGGATTCGGATCGCCTGTATCCATCCGTGTATGTGGATGATGATGAAGCATTTGATATCTGGAATAAAGAAGTAGGTATTGCACCGGAACGTATTTTCCGTTTTGGTAAGGAAGACAACTTCTGGGAGCACGGTGCAGGACCTTGTGGACCATGTTCTGAGATCTACTATGACCGTGGAGAAAAGTATGGCTGTGGAAAACCAGGCTGTACCGTAGGATGTGACTGTGACCGTTATATGGAGATCTGGAACAATGTATTTACCCAGTTCGAGAACGACGGTAATGGAAATTATACAACACTGAAGAATAAAAATATTGATACCGGTATGGGACTGGAACGTCTGGCCAGTGTTGTACAGGATGTAGATTCTATTTTTGATGTAGATACTGTATGTGCACTGAGAAATCATGTATGTAAGATGGCAGGAAAGGTATATCAGGAAAACTACAAAGATGATGTATCCATTCGTTTGATTACAGACCATATCCGTTCTGCAACATTTATGATTTCTGATGGTATTATGCCGACCAATGAAGGACGTGGATATGTACTGCGCCGTCTGATTCGTCGTGCAGCACGTCACGGCAAACTGCTTGGTATTGAAGGAAAGTTCCTTGCAGACTTAAGTGCAACAGTCATTGAAGGTTCCAAAGATGGATATCCGGAACTGGAAGAAAAGAAAGAATTCATCTTCAATGTTCTGAACAATGAAGAGAATCAGTTTAATAAGACAATTGATCAGGGACTTCGTATTCTGAATGATCTGGAAGAAGATCTGAAGGCTAAGGGAGAAAAGATACTTGGAGGCGCAGATGCATTCAAGCTGTATGATACCTATGGATTCCCGATGGATCTGACGAAAGAGATCCTGGAAGAAAAAGGATATGAGATTGATGAAGCTGGTTTCCAGGCCGAGATGGATGCACAGAGAAAACGTGCCCGTGAAAGCCGCGAAGTGACCAATTACATGGGAGCAGATGCCACTGTTTACGATCAGATCGATGTATCTGTCACTACAGAATTTACCGGATACACTACTCTGAAGGATGAGTCTGAGATCACAGTGCTTACTTCTGAAACTGAACTGGCAGATTCTCTGGTAGAAGGTCAGAAGGGAACGGTATTTACTGCGAAGACACCATTTTATGCTACCATGGGTGGACAGGAAGGTGACACAGGTGTGATCTATACAGAGAACGGTAAGTTCCAGGTAGAGGATACCATCAAGCTTCGTGGAGGAAAATATGGCCATGTTGGTCATATGGTTTCCGGTATGCTTTCCAAGGGTGATAAAGTGACTCTGGAAGTGGCAGAGCAGGAAAGACTAGATACCTGCAAGAACCACAGTGCAACTCATCTGCTTCAGAAAGCATTGAAGACTGTGCTGGGAAGTCATGTAGAACAGAAAGGTTCTCTGGTTACGCCAACCAGATTGCGTTTTGACTTTGCACATTTCCAGGCTATGACAGCAGAAGAGATTGCAAAAGTAGAAGAGATTGTGAATAAAGAGATCCAGGCAGCAATTCCGGTTGTGACAAAAGTAATGCCGATCGAAGAGGCAAAAAAGACCGGTGCAATGGCGTTGTTCGGAGAAAAATATGGCGAAGAAGTACGTGTAGTGTCTATTGGAGATTTCTCAGTAGAGCTCTGTGGTGGTACACATGTGGCAAATACCAGCAGTATTGCACTGTTCAAGATTGTATCGGAAGCAGGTGTGGCAGCAGGTGTACGTCGTATCGAAGCACTGACTGGCAATAATGTATTGGCTTATTATAAAGAGATGGAAGAGAAAATGGCAGAAGCTGCCAAAGCCCTTAAGACAACACCGGCAGAGATGTTGGAGAAGATTGCCCATTTACAGAAAGAGGTTAAAGACCTTCAGAGCGAAAATGAGTCCCTGAAGAGCAAGATGGCTCAGAACTCTCTGGGTGATGTTATGAGTAAAATAACCGAAGTCAAAGGTGTCAAAGTACTGGCTACTGCAGTAGACGGTGTGGATATGAACGGACTTCGCGATCTGGGTGACCAGTTAAAAGAAAAACTGGGAGAAGGTGTCGTTGTACTGGCATCTGCCAAAGATGGAAAAGTCAGCCTTCTGGCAATGGCTACCGATGGAGCTATGAAGAAAGGTGCTCATGCAGGTAACCTGATCAAGGCTGCTGCAGCAATCGTTGGAGGTGGCGGCGGTGGACGTCCGAATATGGCACAGGCCGGCGGAAAGAATCCAGATGCTATTCCAGAAGCAATTGCTAAGATCCCAGAACTGGTAGAAGGACAGATCAAATAAAAAGTGGATAAGTAAACAAAAAAGGTGAATTTCCAGAAAGAAACTACTTGACGAAAGTGGATAAAGTAGGTATAATCCTAGTAGTGCAATAAAATAACCCAACAGTTGTATTATGCACAATCTACAACTGGAGGGAGGTTAGGTGTGAGACAATGTCAAATGTAATCGTAAAAGAAAACGAGACTTTGGACAGCGCTTTACGCCGTTTCAAGAGAAACTGCGCAAAAGCTGGTATCCAGCAGGAGATTCGTAAAAGAGAACATTACGAAAAACCAAGCGTTAGACGTAAGAAAAAATCCGAAGCTGCTCGTAAACGTAAATTTAACTAATGTGCAGACAAATCCCTGGTCATATCGATCAGGGATTTTTTCTGCCTAAAATACTGTAAAAGATATCTGTGGATTGCTTCACACTCTTAGAATCACATATATCGAAATAGGTAGTATATAACGTTTTTAGTGTTCATAAGTTGTACTATTAGATAAAAGGGGCGTGGTGCAATGATAAGAAATGGAAAAATGTGTATACTGCTTTTTATTTTGTGGATATCCCTGTTTTATGGTATTTCATGGAACGCAGGGGCAGAGGATCTGGAACTGGCTTCCCAGGAGGCGGTGCTGATGGAGGCTTCCACTGGAAAAATCTTATTTGAGAAAGCTTCTCATGAGAAACGCAGTCCAGCCAGTGTAACGAAGATTATGACGGTACTTCTGGCTTTTGAAGCATTGGAAAATGGTCAGATTCATCTGGAGGATGAAGTAGTGACCAGTGCGTATGCCAAATCTATGGGAGGATCTCAGGTATTTCTGGAAGAAGGAGAGAAGCAGACAGTGCAGACTCTGCTGAAGTGTATTCTGGTTTCCTCGGGAAATGATGCCTCTGTGGCATTGGCGGAGTACATAGCAGGCAGTGAAATGGAGTTTGTCAACAAAATGAATGAAAAGGCAAAAAAATTGGGGATGAATGATACCCATTTTGTGGATTGCTGCGGGTTGACGGATTCGGACGATCACTACACATCAGCCAATGATATCGCGATAATGTCCCGGGAGTTGATTACCAGATTCCCGGAAGTTTTCGATTATACCACTATCTGGATGGAAAATATCACCCATGTGACTCAGCGGGGAAGCAGCGAGTTTGGTCTGTCCAATACCAATAAACTGCTGCGCAGCTATAATGGCTGCAATGGATTAAAAACAGGCAGTACCAGTAAAGCATTGTTCTGCGTATCAGCTACAGCATTGAGAAACGATATTCAGCTCATCAGCGTGATCATGGCCGGACCGGATTCCAAGACCAGATTCAAAGAGGCAGCACAGCTCCTGGACTATGGATTTGGAAAATGCCGCCTGTATACAGATGAAGAACAGATGAAATTCCCATCACTGAAGGTTCGAAAAGGGGTTCAAAATCAGGTTACCTGTCATGTGAAGGAAGATTTTCGATATCTGGACACTGATGGAAAAGATCTTGCCGGGATTCAGCGCAGTATTCAACTGGCGGATACTGTCACAGCACCGGTACAGGAAGGAGAGACAGCGGGCTATCTGGTATATACACTGGATGGAAAAGAAATAGGAAGAAGCGAGCTGGTATTCGATAAGAGCGTAGAAAAAGCCGGGTATGGATTCTGTGTGAAAAAGGCGTGGGAAGTATATAGTATGTGAGAAAATACATATATGGACTTTGTAAAAAGAAACAATTATAATAAATGTGTATCCGCAATTATGCAAAGGAGAACAGGAATGGGAGGTTTTGATTCGTGATGAAGCAGGCAGAAAAGATATTCAGAATGAATATGTTCGATTTTTACGTGGCTTATTCAAAGGCGCAGAGCCGATGAAATATATCAGCCTTGCTTATATCACCGGCATCCTGCCAATGATAAAATTTAAAACACAGTCGGCACTGAATAATTTCGATGAATTTACCATGCTGGATGCCGGACAAATGGCTCCCTATATAGGTTTTTCAGAGGAAGAGGTAAAGGCACTGTGCCAGAAGTATCAGATGAGATTTGATGAAGTGCAGAAATGGTATGATGGATATTTTTTGGATGACTGTCATGTATATAATCCGAAAGCGGTTGTCAGTGCAATGACACGGAAAAAAGTGCAGAATTACTGGTCTCAGACGGCCTCCTATAAATCCGTACTGCCATTTATCAGTATGAATTTTGATGGATTAAAAACAGCTATCATGGAAATGTATTCCGGATCAGAAGTAGAGGTAAATGTAGGATCATTCCAGAACAATATCAGCAGTTTCTCCGGGAAAGATGATGTACTGACTTATTTGATTCATCTTGGATATCTGGGCTATGACCAGTACCACAGAACGGCATTTATACCAAATGAGGAAATAAGACAGGAATTTCAGACAGTATTGAAAGAAGAAAAATGGGATGAACTGCATCGGATGGAAAAAAAGACAAAAGTGCATGAATGTGTAATTGAAAAATATAAGAAAAAATAATTGCTTGAAGGGAATCGGAATTATATCTGATTCTCTTTTGGTTTTGAACAAAGAATGTAATATGATATACTATACCATAAAAGCTATATTGATGATTGATATGACCATTAAGTTTGGCGAAAAAATGAAGATAATATTGGAAAAAACCCCTGTTGAGCAAAGGGATAATTGAATGCAAAGAAAACCAGATAATTAACTAAGACTTAAGAGATTTAGAGTGACGAATCGGTGCTACAGAAATCGTCGCATTGGAGATATTTTGAAGGAGTTGCATTTAACAGAGGGAAGAAATACAGGGTTTGGAAAAATACTGAGAGCACTTTCTGCAAATGGTTCGCCAAAACCAGAGTTTGAAACAGATGATGATCACAGCTATTTTATATCAAGATTTTTTGTACATGAAGCATTCTTAGAAGATGAAAATGAGCGAAGTTTGAGCGAAGAGAAAGAAAAAGAATTAAAAGATTTGGAAAAGGAGCCGAAAAAGAGCCAAAAAGGAGCCAAAAAAGAGCCGAAACAAAACAGAAAATACTAGAAATATTAATTTCAAATTCTAAAACAACACAAACGGAACTTATGGAGAAATTAGGCATTTCAAGAAAACAGGTTCAAATATTGATGGAAGAATTGCAGGAAGAAGATCTGCTCAGCAGAGAGGGAATGAACAGAAATGGAAAATGGATTGTGAAAATAAATAATTCGACAATTGTATGAAATATACGGAATGAAAATTTGGGTAAATCAACACCAAAGCTATATTCTTCCCTTTCCCTTGCCAAACCCACAATATTTGTTTATACTATTAAACAGAAAATTGGGTTGGTAGAATTATGAGTAGAATAATTATCAGACACTACCGGATTGCGTTGCCGCGAAAGGTTCCTAAGCCTACGGCACCGATCCGTATTGTAGTGATAGGAGATTTGCACAATCGAACATTTGGAAAAGGTAATCGGAACCTGGTGGAGCAGATCGTAGGGCAGCACCCGGATTTGATTTTTTCCGTGGGTGATCTGACAGTATGCAAGCCGGGAAAAGAAACGAATATTGATGTGGCGGTTTCGTTGCTTAAGAGACTGTCCTGTGAGTGTCCGGTATATTGCATTAATGGAAACCATGAATTCAGGGCTAAAAGATACCCGGATGCTTATGATGGTGTGTATGAGCAGTTCAAAAGGGGCATCCATACATCGAATATACGTCTTCTGGAAGATGAAAAAGAACAGATCGATATAAAGGGAACTCATTTGACGGTACATGGATTTGAACTCCCTGAGAAATATTATAGGAGATTTCACCAGCAGTATATCAGCGCAGAGGAGATCCGTAAGTCGATTCAGAAACCGGAAGAAGGACGTTACAATATTTTACTTGCACATAATCCGGTGTATTTTGAAGGTTATGCACTGTGGGGAGCAGATCTGACTTTAAGCGGCCATCTGCATGGAGGCTTGATGCGCCTGCCGCTAGTTGGAGGTGTAATCAGCCCACAGGTGAAGCTTTTTCCGAAGTATGACTGTGGAATGTATGAAAAATATGGAAGAAAGCTTCTGGTCACAGCAGGATTGGGATCCCATTCCATTGCATTTCGCATCAACAATCCGGCAGAATTCATGCTGGTGGAGTTATATTAAGTGATGTCAGAATTGTGTGAGATGTTTTACAGCATAAGGCATCGTAAAGTATAAATAATTCAGAGGTAACTATGGGAATTTCGGTAAAATTGGAGCAGTTTGAAGGACCGCTGGATCTGCTGCTGCATTTGATTGATAAGAATAAAGTAGACATTTTTGATATCCCGATTGTGGAGATCACGAATCAGTACATGGAATATCTTCATGCCATGAAAACGGAAGATATGTCAGTAATGAGTGAATTTCTGGTCATGGCAGCCACACTTCTGGATATCAAGGCCCGTATGCTTCTTCCCAAGGAAGTCAATGAAGAGGGCGAAGAGGAAGATCCGAGACAGGAACTGGTGGAACGCCTTTTGGAATATAAGATGTATAAATATATGTCTTATGAACTCAGGGACCGCCAGATGGATGCAGAGCATATGCTGTACCGGGATCCATCAATTCCCAAAGAAGTACAGCAGTACAAGCCTCCGGTGAATCTGGATGAGATCCTGGGAGATTTGAATCTGGAGAAGCTGAATGCCATTTTTCAGGATGTCATGAAGCGTTCTGAGAATCGCCTGGATCCGGTGAGAAGCAAGTTCGGTCAGGTAGAAAAGGAAGAGGTGGATCTGGATCAGACCATCGCCTATGTGGAGAAATATATATCCCGGCATCGGAAATGCAATTTCCGTGATCTGTTGAATAAGCAGAAGAGCAAGATGCGCATTGCGATTACGTTTCTGACTATTTTGGAAATGATGAAGACCGGGAAAATCGAAGTGGAGCAGGATGAGATCTTTGGAGAGATTCTGATTACGGCAAAGCAAAGTGAGGAATAAGTGTGGATAAAAAAGAACTGGAAGCGGCAGCAGAAGCCATTTTATTTACTATGGGAAATGCAGTAGAGGTAGAGCGGATTGCCAAAGCGATTGGCATGAGTACGGAGGCTACCCGGAAAATGCTGCGGGCCATGAAAGAAAAATATGAAACAGAAGGTCGTGGAATCCGTCTGATTGAACTGGAAGATTCTTTTCAGATGTGTACCAATCCGGAACTTTACGAATATCTGATCAAAATCGCCAAACAACCGAAGAAGATTGTATTAACGGACGTAGTTTTGGAGACACTTTCTATTATCGCATACAAACAGCCCATTACTCGAATTGAGCTGGAAAAGATTCGTGGAGTAAAATGTGACCATGCCGTCAACAAACTAATTGAATTTAATCTGGTCAAGGAAGTGGGACGACTGGATGCACCGGGGCGTCCACTGCTATTTGGAACGACAGAAGAGTTTCTGAGGAGATTTGGAGTATCCTCTTTGGAAGAACTGCCGGAAGTGAATCCTGTGAAGATGGAAGATTTCAAGGCAGAAGCGGAAGAAGAGATAGAGATGACATTAAAGGTTTAGGAAGATCCGAACCGGAAAGGAAGCAGCGTGCCAACCACATATGCACATGATTTGTTTGGAAAAATGGTATATCACCGGCTGAGTCCGGAGATCAGAGAGGTGATAAAAGCACATCAGACCACCTATCAGATTGGACTCCATGGACCGGATATTTTATTCTATGTTCGTCCATTTCACAGAAATCGGTTCAATCAGATGGCACATCGGCTTCACAGAGAAGAAGCGATTGGATTCTTTGAAAAGGGAAGACTGCTTTATCAGCAGACAGGGGATGAGGAGATCTTAGTATATCTTCTGGGCTTTATCTGTCACTTTATGCTGGACAGTACCTGTCATCCTTATATCAGTGAATATATGAAAAAGACTGGTGCAGGACACGATGAGATCGAGACAGAATTTGACCGGAGTCTCATGATTCGTACCGGAAAGGATCCGTTCCATTATCAGCCGGGGAGTGTACTGCGGATAGAGAAAAAAAGTGTAGATGCCATATCGAAAGTATTGGAAGGTATGAGATACAGAGATATCGTGCGGGCATTGATGGGAACGAAGTTCTATACAAAGCTTCCGATCTGTGAATCAGAACAGAAGAGAAAGATCAAGCTGGCGATCGCAAAGGTATTTTTTGTACATCGATTTGCAGATGGGAGGATTATCCGGGAAGAGGCGAAGCCTATCTGTCTGGAGAGTACAGAGCACCTGACCAGGCTGTTTCAGAGTGCAGTACCAGAAGCGGCAGCAATGATAGAAGTATATTACAAGGATCGAAATGACGACAGAGAACTAAGCCAGAGATTTCGGAGAAATTACAAATAAAAAGTAGAGCAGTTCGGACATAAAATTGTGGAAGCATCATAAGCTGATAAAAAGCAAATCGGAGCAAGCAATATGAAGGCAAGCAGAAGAAGAGTGCTGATGACCCTGATCATCTGGCTGGCATATATCTGGCCGGTATCAGCTGGAGAGGTGGCGCTTCCGGAGGAATTGCAGAATCTATACGCCCGCAGTGCCGTTGTGATGGACGGCAGCAGCGGGCGTGTTCTTTTTGGAAAAAATACGGAAGAAGTTATGCCGATGGCCAGTACCACCAAGATCATGACCTGTATTCTGGCGTTGGAAGCCTGCACACCGGATACAGTTGTAACCGTGTCAGAAACAGCAGCGGCTCAGCCGGAAGTACATCTTGGAGCTTCTGTTGGAGAAAAATTCTATCTGGATGATCTCCTTTATGCTCTGATGCTGGAATCCTTTAATGATGCAGCAGTGATGATTGCAGAGCAGGTAAGTGGAAATGTGCCGGCATTTGCAGAGCAGATGAATGAAAAGGCAAAAAAGATCGGATGTGAAAGTACGCATTTTGTTACGCCAAACGGACTGGATGGAGCAGATGAAGACGGCGCACATGGAACAACAGCAGAAGATCTGGCACGCATCATGAAATATTGTACCTGGGATTCACCGAAATCAGAAGCATTCATAAAGATTACCAGAGAAAAGAAGCATACGTTCACAAATTTGTCCGAAACAAGAACCTATGCCTGCTACAATCATAATGCATTTCTGGATTTATATGAAGGAACGATATCAGGAAAAACGGGATTTACTGCAGCAGCAGGATATTGTTATGTCTGTGCGGTGGAACGTGATGGAAAAAGATTTACCGGTGTGGTACTGGCATGCGGATGGCCCTATAACCGAGCCTATAAATGGAAAGACATGACAAGGATGATGAATTATGCAGAACAACATTATCGTTATGTGACATTGGAGTACCCACAGGAAATACGTTATGTAAGAGTAGAAAATGGATGGAACAGGGAAGAAAATCCATGGAATCCGGTCGAAGTGCCAGTTTATGTGGAAAAAACAGAGACACAAAAGGTATTGCTGGGCAGCCAGGAAAAAATAGTGAGACATACTGAATACAGAAAAAAAACAGAAGCGCCGCTGCAAAAAGATACGGTACTTGGAAAAGTACAATTTCTTCTGAATGGGGAGGTGCTTCAGGAAAAAAGGATTCTGGCAAAATCATCAGTCGAACAACGAAAAATGGAAAACTGGTTAGTCTGGACTTTACAAAGGTTTCTGTTCTGAGGAAAATAGGTATTGTCAAAATTGCTATAAAAAATAAGAAAATAAGGGGGAATTTTTATGCTTACTAATCGACAAAAGGCTTGCCAGTACCTGCAAAACAAGTTACAATGATACATGGCAGATAATTGGTTACAATTTATCTAATATAGAAAAATGGAGGGCTGAAAAATGAGTAACACAGCACAAAGCTTAGCAGGCAAAAGAATCGCGTCTTTGCTTGATGAGAACAGTTTTGTTGAAATTGGTGCAGGCATTACTGCCAGAAATACAGATTTCAACATGGCGAAGGCCGAGACTCCGGCAGATGGTGTCATCACAGGTTATGGTGTGATCAATGACAAACTGGTTTATGTATATAGCCAGGATGCATCTGTTTTAGGCGGAACAATCGGTGAAATGCACGCGAAAAAGATTTCAGGTATCTACGATATGGCTATGAAGATGGGAGCACCAGTGATCGGACTGATCGACTGTGCAGGCTTAAGACTTCAGGAAGCTACAGATGCCATGAACGCTTTTGGTGATATCTACATGAAACAGACACTGGCATCAGGAGTGATTCCACAGATCACAGCAATCTTTGGGAACTGCGGTGGCGGTCTGGCACTGGTTCCAGGTATGACAGACTTCACATTCATGGAAGAGAAGAATGCAAAATTATTTGTAAATTCTCCAAATGCACTGGATGGCAACAGAGTGGAAAAATGTGATACCGCATCTGCCAAGTTCCAGAGTGAAGAGACCGGTCTGGTTGATTATGTAGGAAGTGAAGCAGATATTTTTGCACAGATCCGTGATCTGGTATCCGTTCTTCCTTCTAACAATGAAGACGATACTTACTATGCAGAATCTGAAGATGATCTGAACAGAGTATGCGCAGATCTGGCTAACTGTGTTGGTGATACATCCATTCTGCTGTCCAATATCGCAGACGACAATCTGTTCATCGAGACAAAGGCAGCATATGCAAAAGACATGGTTACCGGATTCCTTCGTCTGAATGGACAGACTGTTGGTGCAGTTGCCAACCGTACAGAAGTTTATGATGCAGAAGGAACTAAAACAGACAGCTTTGATGCAGTCCTGACAAGAAAGGGTGCTGAAAAAGCAGCAGAATTCATTAATTTCTGTGATGCATTTGAGATCCCTGTATTATCCCTGACTAATGTAACAGGTTTCAAGGCTGATATTCATTCAGAAAAGGGTGTTGCAAAAGCAGCAGCAAAGCTTACCTATGCATTCGCTAACGCTACAGTACCGAAGGTAAATGTAGTAGTCGGTAAAGCATACGGAAGTGCTTACTCTGTTATGAACAGCAAGGCTACAGGCGCAGACATGACATTTGCATGGCCTACAGCAGAGATCGGAACAATGGACGCTAAGCTTGCCTGCAAGATTATGTATCCAGAAGCAACAGCAGCAGAATTAAATGAAAAAGCAGCAGAATATGCAGCACTTCAGACAAGCGCAGTTTCAGCAGCCAGAAGAGGTTATGTAGATACTATCATCGAAGCAGCTGATACAAGAAAATATGTGATCGGTGCATTCGAGATGTTATTCACAAAAAGAGATGACCGTCCAGGCAAAAAACACGGAACAGTTTAAGCGAGGTGTATGATATGAGAAAATATAAAGGATTATTCGTTTCCGTATCTATGGCCGCTATGCTGATGACATCCGGAACCGTTTTTGCCGAAGAGACAGAAACTACCGAAGTTGTCACTGAAGTTGCATCTGAGACAGAAGCAGCTTCTGAGAGTGCATCAGAAGAAGTAGCTGTGGAATCTGAAGCACAGGCAGCAGAAGAAGTCGTAGAGGGCGGAATCAGTGCATCCGACAGAGCATCTCTGGAATCTTATGCTCAGCAGAGCATTGAGATGATTGTAGGAATGGACGATGCTCAGGCAGAAGAGATTCTGCATCCTTCATCCATCCTCAGCAAATACCAGGACAGCATGGTAGCGAGTGTTCAGTCATGGGTGAATGCAAAAGAGGAACTTGGCGCATACAAGCAGATCCTTGCGCAGGATATCGAAGTTGATGATGATATCGTGATCAAGACAGACTGTGAATTTGAGAACGGCGAAAGCGTAGTTACTACCACACTTTCTCTGGATGATCTTTCACTGGTAAGTATGGAATTTGCAACTGCTGAGAAGACCATGGGACAGAAGATGGAAGAAGCAGTCCTGAACACTCTGATGGGTGTCTGCGTCGTATTCGTAATGCTGTTCTTCCTGAGCTTCCTGATTTCACAGTTTAAGCATATCAGCAAACTGGAAGAAGGTTTCAAAAAGAAAAACGCACCTGCAGCCCCGGCTCCTGCACCGGTAGCAGCCCCGGCTCCTGTAGAAGAGGAAGAAGTTGCAGATGACGGAGAACTGATCGCAGTCATTGCAGCAGCTATTGCAGCAGCAGAAGGCACAAGTACAGATGGATTCGTAGTACGTTCCATTAAGAAGAGCAACCGCAATAAATGGCAGAGAGCTTAATATAGTAGGAGGAAAACTATAATGAAGAATTATACAATTACCGTGAACGGTGTAGCATATGATGTAACTGTAGAAGAAGGAACAGGAAACGGAGCAGCACCTGTTGCAAGAGCAGCAGCACCAAAGGCAGCTCCAAAGGCAGCTCCTGCAGCAGCACCAAAGGCAGCAGCAGGCGCAGGAAGCGTAAAAGTAACCGCTTCTGTACCAGGTAAAGTATTTAAAGTAGAAGCAAGCGTTGGACAGTCTGTAAAGGCTGGTGATCCAATCGTTGTTCTTGAAGCTATGAAGATGGAGATCCCAGTTGTAGCTCCTCAGGACGGAACTGTTGCAAGTATCGATGTAGCAGTTGGTGCAGCTGTTGAAAACGGTGACGTACTGGCAACAATGAACTAGTTCAGTCGTTTCGCAGTAAAGCTACAACACAGGAGGTAAAACAATGTCATATGTAACAGACACATTATCGAACCTGCTTCACCAGACAGCGTTTTTTAACCTGACAGTAGGAAACTATGTAATGATCGCAGTAGCTTGTGTATTCTTATATCTTGCAATTAAGAAAGAATATGAGCCACTCCTTCTGGTACCTATTGCATTTGGTATGCTGTTGGTAAACATTTATCCGGATATTATGGCAGCTCCGGAAGATATGTCTAATGGTGTGGGAGGTCTTCTCCATTACTTCTATCTGATGGATGAATGGAGTATCTTACCGTCACTTATTTTCATGGGTGTCGGAGCTATGACGGACTTTGGTCCGCTGATCGCAAACCCAAAGAGCTTTATTCTTGGTGCAGCAGCACAGATCGGTATCTATGCAGCTTACTTCCTTGCAATCTTTATGGGATTCAATGGAAAGGCAGCAGCAGCAATCTCCATTATTGGTGGTGCTGACGGCCCAACATCTATCTTCCTTGCAGGTAAGCTGGGACAGACAGCGCTGATGGGACCTATCGCTGTAGCAGCATATTCCTATATGTCACTGGTTCCTATTATCCAGCCGCCTATTATGAAGGCTCTGACTTCTGAAAAAGAAAGAAAGATCAAGATGGAACAGCTTCGTCCTGTTTCTAAACTGGAAAAGATTCTTTTCCCAATTATTGTAACTATCGTTGTTTGTCTGCTTCTTCCGACAACTGCTCCACTGGTAGGTATGCTGATGCTTGGTAACCTGTTCCGTGAGTCTGGTGTAGTTAAGCAGCTGACAGAGACAGCTTCCAATGCACTGATGTATATCGTAGTTATCCTGCTGGGTACTTCCGTAGGTGCTACTACAAGTGCAGAAGCATTCCTGAACATGAACACCATCAAGATCGTAGTGCTTGGTCTGGTAGCATTTGCATGCGGTACTGCAGCCGGTGTTATCTTTGGTAAGATCATGTGCAAGCTTTCCGGAGGCAAGATTAACCCACTGATTGGTTCTGCCGGAGTATCCGCGGTTCCTATGGCAGCCCGTGTATCCCAGAAGGTTGGTGCAGAAGCAGATCCTACAAACTTCCTGCTGATGCATGCGATGGGACCTAACGTAGCTGGTGTTATCGGTACTGCAGTAGCAGCCGGAACCTTTATGGCAATCTTTGGAGTATAGGAGGAACATTTAAAATGGCAGATATCGCTAAGAAACCTATTAAAATTACTGAGACCATCTTACGTGACGCACATCAGTCTCTGATTGCTACAAGAATGACAACAGAAGAGATGCTTCCAATCGTAGAAAAGATGGACAAAGTTGGTTACCATTCCGTAGAGTGCTGGGGTGGAGCAACTTTCGATGCTTCCCTTCGTTTCCTGAAAGAGGATCCATGGGAAAGACTTCGTAAATTCCGTGACGGATTCAAAAACACAAAACTGCAGATGCTGTTCCGTGGACAGAACATTCTGGGTTACAGCCAGTATGCAGATGATGTAGTAGAATACTTCGTACAGAAGTCTATTGCAAACGGTATCGATATTATCCGTATTTTCGACTGCCTGAATGATATCAGAAATCTTCAGACAGCAGTTACAGCAGCTAACAAAGAAAAAGGTCATGCACAGGTTGCACTTTCCTATACTCTGGGTGAAGCTTATACACTGGATTACTGGAAAGATATGGCTAAGAAAGTAGAAGATATGGGAGCTAATTCTCTGTGTATCAAAGATATGGCTGGTCTTCTTCTTCCATATACAGCAACAGAACTGGTACAGGCTCTGAAAGAAACCGTTGATATTCCAATTCAGCTGCATACACATTACACATCAGGTGTTGCTTCCATGACATACCTGAAAGCAGTAGAAGCTGGTGTAGATGTCATTGATACAGCAATGTCTCCATTTGCACTGGGAACATCCCAGCCAGCAACTGAAGTTATGGTTGAAACCTTCAAAGGTACTCCATATGATACAGGGCTGGATCAGAAGCTTCTGGCTGAGATCGCTGATTACTTCAGACCAATTCGTGACCATGCTCTGGAAACAGGTCTGCTGAATCCAAAGAACCTTGGTGTAAACATCAAGACTCTGTTATATCAGGTACCAGGTGGTATGCTTTCCAACCTGACCTCTCAGCTGAAAGACCTTCATGCAGAAGATAAGTACTATGAAGTACTGGAAGAAGTACCTCGTGTACGTAAAGACCTTGGTGAATGCCCTCTGGTTACCCCATCTTCACAGATTGTTGGTACTCAGGCTGTTATGAACGTTATCAACGGCGAACGTTATAAGATGGTTCCACAGCAGACTAAAGATGTTCTCTCAGGACATTATGGAAAGACTGTTAAACCATTTAATCCTGAAGTGGTTAAGAAATGCATCGGTGATGAAAAAGTTATCACATGCCGTCCTGCAGATCTGATTCCACCACAGCTGGACAAGCTGAAAGAAGAATGCGCAAAGTGGACACAGCAGGAAGAAGATGTTTTATCTTACGCACTGTTCCCACAGGTTGCTACTGAATTCTTCAAATACAGAGAAGCTCAGCAGACAAAGGTTGATGAGACCGTTGCAGACACTAAGAATGGAGCATATCCAGTCTAAGAAAACAAGAAAAATAGCAGACGCCCCGGAGGAATCCGGGGCGTTTATAGCAAAGGAAACTATATGAAAAAAACAATAATCATTGGCGGCGGAGCAGCAGGAATGTTTGCTGCTATTGCAGCGGCAGAACGAGGATGTGAAGTTCATTTATATGAAAAGAACGAGAAGCTTGGGAAAAAAATCTATATTACAGGAAAAGGCCGGTGCAATTTGACGAATGCCTGTGACATGGAAAAATTGATGGACAGTGTCTGTACCAACCGGAAATTTTTATACAGCTCCTTTTATGGCTACACCAACCAGGATGTCATAAATTTTTTTGAAACGCATGGAATGAAAACGAAAACAGAGAGGGGTGACCGTGTATTCCCTCTTTCAGATAAATCGGCAGATGTGATTGATACCCTGCGGGATGCTATGAAAAAATCCGGTGTAAAAGTGCATCTGCATACAGAAGTGGAAAGCATTTTGCTTGAAGATACAGCAGAAAAGGAAAGAAAAAAGAAAATTCTTGGAATAAAACTGAAAAACGGAACGGAGATTTCGGCAGACAGGGTGCTGGTGGCTACCGGAGGGTTATCTTATAAAACGACAGGTTCTACCGGGGATGGATATCGGTTTGCAGAATCTGCCGGGCATAAGGTGACAGAACTTTCTCCGTCTCTTGTGCCGTTTAATACTCGAGAAGAGTATGGAAAACGTATGCAGGGACTTTCGTTAAAGAATGTAACACTATCTGTTTTAGATGGTAAAAAATGTCTGTATGAAGACTTTGGTGAAATGATGTTCACCCATTTTGGAGTTACCGGTCCACTTGTGCTGACAGCAAGCACCGCTGTGTTAAAAAAGCTTAGACAGAAAGAACTGCGAATGGAGATTGATCTGAAGCCTGCCTTGTCAGAAGAGCAGCTGGATGCAAGATTACTCCGTGAGTTCGAGGAAGGCAATAAGAAACAGTTTAAAAATGTAATCGGCACATTATTTCCGGCAAAGATGATACCGATTATGATAGAGCTGTCAGGAATAACTCCGGAGAAAAAGGTAAATGAGATCACGAAAGCGGAAAGAGAAGCGCTGATTCATCTCACCAAACACTTTCCATTGACTGCAACTGGTCTGCGAGACTATAATGAAGCTATTATTACCAGAGGTGGGGTGTCAGTGAAAGAGATCAATCCATCCACCATGGAATCAAAACTGGTATCAGGACTTTACTTTGCCGGAGAGGTACTGGATTTGGATGCGGTAACCGGAGGATTTAATTTGCAGATCGCATGGTCAACCGGATACGCAGCCGGGATCGGTATGGCTGAGTAAGGAGACAAAGGGAGGAATCTATGTCATATAATATAGCAATTGACGGGCCGGCAGGAGCCGGAAAAAGCACAATCGCAAAGAGAGTTTCAGCAGAGCTGTCATTTATTTATGTAGATACGGGAGCAATGTACCGGGCCATCGCCCTTTATCTGCTGAAGAATGCAATTCAACCGGAGGATCTGGACAGTGTAAAGTATGCTCTGGGTGAGATCGAGATTGCCATTCGATATGTAGGTGGAGAACAGCATGTATTATTAAATGGAGAAGATGTCTCAGGTCAGATCCGTACAGAAGAGGTGGGAAATATGGCATCAAAGTCATCTGCACTGCCATGTGTAAGAGAAAAGCTTCTGGAATTGCAGCAGAAACTGGCAAGAGAAAATGATGTGGTTATGGATGGAAGAGATATCGGAACCAACATCCTGCCAGATGCACAACTGAAGATCTATCTGACGGCCAGTGTGGATACCAGGGCAAATCGCAGGTACAAAGAATTGTTGGAAAAAGGAACGGACTGTGATCTGGAAGAGATCAAAAAAGATATTGAGCAGAGAGATTATCAGGATATGCACAGAGAAGTTGCACCGCTTAGACAGGCAGCAGATGCTGTTTACCTGGATTCTTCGGATCTGACCATTGACCAGGTTGTGGAAAAGATCAAATCTCTTGCAAAATAAGAGAGGTGACGGATATGGAAGTAATCACGGCTAAAACGGCAGGCTTCTGCTTTGGCGTAAAGCGTGCAGTGGAGAAGGTATATGACCAGGTAAATCAGGGGAAAAAAGAGATCTATACCTATGGACCGATTATTCACAACGAAGAAGTAGTGGCAGATCTGGAATCCAAAGGAGTGAAGGTGCTGGAGAGCAAAGAAGACCTTCAGAACCTGGCACATGGAACAGTGATCATCCGTTCTCATGGAGTGGGAAAAGAGATTTATCGGGATATTGAAGAACAGGGGCTGGAGCTCGTAGATGCTACCTGTCCTTATGTTCGAAAAATTCACAGGATTGTCAGGGAGAAAAGCGAACAGGGCAAACAGATTATCATCATTGGAAATGATACCCATCCGGAAGTAGAAGGCATCAAAGGATGGTGTGTTCATCCGGCTATTGTAGTCGGAGATCAGAAGGCAGCAGAGGAACTGTGTCTGCCTCAGGACCAGGAAATATGCATCGTATCACAAACGACATTTAACTACAATAAATTTAAAAATTTAGTTGAAATTATTGACAAAAAGGGTTATGATATTGATGTTATCAATACGATTTGCAGTGCGACCGAAGAGCGACAATTAGAAGCAGGAGAACTGGCTGATAAAGTTGATGCTATGATAGTAATCGGTGGAAAAAGCAGTTCGAATACACAGAAGCTCTTTGAGATTTGCAAAACGAATTGCGTAAATACGTATTATATTCAGACACTTGATGATTTGGAGCTCTATTCACTACCTCCTGTCAAATGTGTAGGTATTACGGCAGGGGCATCGACCCCAAATTATTTAATTAAGGAGGTTCAAGAGTATGTCAGAAATGAGCTTTGAACAGATGTTAGAAGAATCTTTAAAAACAATTCATAATGGCCAGATTGTAGAAGGTACAGTCATCGCTGTGAAGGAAGATGAGGCCGTATTAAATATCGGATATAAGGCCGATGGTATTCTTACCAGAAGCGAATATACTAATGATTCTAATGTAGATTTATGTGATGTCATCAAAGTTGGTGATACTATGGAAGTAAAAGTACTGAAAGTAAATGATGGTGACGGACAGGTTCAGCTGACCTACAAGAGACTGGCAGCAGAAAAAGGAAATAAGAGACTGGAAGAGGCATTTGAGAATCATGAAGTACTGACAGCTACGGTAGCTCAGGTATTAAATGGTGGATTAAGTGTAGTAGTAGACGAAGCAAGAGTATTCATTCCGGCAAGTCTGGTATCTGATACTTATGAAAAGAATCTCGAAAAGTTCGCTGGTCAGGAAATCGAATTCGTTATTACAGAGTTCAATCCTCGCAGAAGAAGAATCATCGGTGATCGCAAGCAGCTGTTAGTTGCTAAGAAAGCTGAGATGCAGAAGGAGCTTTTCGAAAAGATCCACGTTGGTGATGTTGTAGAAGGCGTTGTAAAGAATGTAACAGACTTTGGTGCTTTCATTGACCTTGGCGGAGCAGATGGTCTGCTTCATATCTCTGAGATGTCCTGGGGACGTGTAGAGAATCCTAAGAAAGTTTTCAATGTAGGTGATAAAGTATCTGTTCTCATTAAAGAGATCAACGGAACTAAGATTGCACTTAGCCTGAAGTTCGAAGATCAGAATCCATGGCTGACAGCAGCTGATAAATATGCTGTAGGCAATGTAGTAACTGGTAAAGTTGCAAGAATGACAGATTTCGGTGCATTCGTAGAACTGGAGCCAGGTGTAGATGCACTGCTTCATGTATCACAGATCTCTCATGATCATGTAGATAAGCCAGCAGATGTTCTTCAGATTGGACAGGAGATTGAAGCAAAAGTAGTAGATTTCAATGCAGATGAGAAGAAGATCAGCCTGAGCATGAAAGCTCTGGAACAGGCTCCTGCAAAGGAAGAAGCAGAAGACGCTGAATAAAATAACTGATATAGATAAGAAACGGGCGGACAGGTTTTCCTGTCCGTTTTTTCGTGAGAAATTTACAAAAAAGCGATAAACAAATGAAACAGGTTTATCGCTTAAAAATAATATTATAATTGAAAAAACTACAGGTCAGACAGCAGGTGATGTACATAGTTTGTGATATTATCCGGGTCTGCAAGAAAGGCTTCGTTACAGGAAAAATATAGCTGTCGGTTATAGTAGTCCGTCTTGAACACCGGGGTAAATAACTTGTCGTTCTGTGGTAGATAAAAGCCTTTTTTTCTGCTGTAGCATGTGGAAGCTCTGGCAGGCTCTCGATGATCTTTATCCACAAAAGCAGCCACGCTTTTGTGCAAAGCCATATCTTCTTCTGGAAGGTAGTAATAGTTTTTATAATCAGGGAAAAAATACTTCAATGGTTCTCGTGTACCAGGAACCATAATCTTCATCTGATCCTTCTCTGCATGGATAGAATACAGCTCTCCGATATAGGAGAAGGGACGTGGGAGAAGTACCGGCAGACGAGCCTGCACATCAAGCGAATCTCCATTTACTTCATAACTGGTAATATGATAGATCTTGTTCAGAATTGTCTGATAAGACAGAATAGGTAAGATTGCAATCATACCCAGAAGATCTTCATAGTTGTGCAGTAGTAAAAGTTTCAGATCCGTTTCATTCGGAGTACGCTGATACCGTTGATATACTTGAATCAGTTCACCACCGGAATATTCATCATCCCGGTTGACATGCAGGAAGCTTTCCAGGCTTTTCTGTTTCAGGGAAGTCAGCTGCAACATTTTACGAAGTGGACGAATCATGCGAAGCAGATCTCGACTGATAATGGAAGAAAGTGTAGTATCCAGATGATAAGTTTCACATTTTTCATTGATATAAGGAATATCAAAACGGTCTCCGTTAAAATGAATCAGTAAGGTTTTATCCTGAGTATAAGCCAGGAATTCCTTTAAGATATCCGGTTCTTCTATAGTATTTTGTGCAAACCATTGAGTACACTTCCAGCAGTTATCTTCCCATGCGATGGCGCCAATCAGATAGATATACGACATACGCGCAGTCAGGCCGGTTGTCTCGATATCAAAAAACAGCAGACTGGACCGATTATAATCCTGAAACTGTGTTCCGGTGAGATCAAGCTGTAAGTGGTATGTTTTCTTTATCATAGTGATGTCCCTTCTGTCATAAAATGCCATAAAATGGACTTTTTTGTAATATTACGAACGGATTTATTCTACAATAAAAAAAATTAAGTGTCAACGAAAGAAGCGTACTCAGATACTGAAAAAAAGCTAGACTATTTTGTCATTTTGTGCGAAAATAGTAAACGAGGTATGTTCAGAATGTTTGACATTCTGATTACATAAAAGACTTTTACTATTGAAAGGAGTTTAAAAATGATTTATTCACGCGAAGTAGAAGAAATGTGCCCAGTAGCACAGGGTGTTCATCATGGCGCAGCTCCGATTCCGGAAGAAGCAAAATGGGTACAGGCAAAAGAAGTAAAAGACATTTCTGGTTTTACACATGGTGTAGGCTGGTGTGCTCCACAGCAGGGTGCCTGTAAGCTGAGCCTGAATGTAAAAGAAGGTATCATTCAGGAAGCTCTGGTTGAGACCATTGGATGTTCAGGTATGACTCATTCCGCAGCTATGGCAGCAGAGATCCTTCCAGGACTGACTGTTATGGAAGCATTAAATACAGACCTTGTCTGTGACGCAATCAATACAGCTATGAGAGAACTGTTCCTGCAGATCGTTTACGGACGTTCACAGTCTGCATTCTCTGAAGATGGTCTGGCAGTTGGTGCAGGTCTGGAAGACCTTGGAAAAGGCCTCAGATCTCAGGTTGGTACGATGTACGGAACACTGAAAAAAGGTCCTCGTTATCTGGAAATGGCTGAAGGTTATGTTACCGGTATCGCTCTGGATGCAGACGATGAGATCATCGGATACCAGTTCGTAAGCCTTGGCAAAATGACAGACTTCATCAAAAAGGGTGATGACCCTAACACAGCTTGGGAAAAAGCTAAAGGACAGTATGGCCGTGTTGCAGATGCTGTTAAGATCATCGACCCAAGAAAAGAATAATTAGAGGAGGACTAGTACAATGGCATTATTTGAATCATATGAAAGACGAATTGACCAGATCAATTCCGTTCTGAATAGTTATGGAATTGCTTCTATTGAAGAAGCAGAGAAAATTACAAAAGATGCTGGCCTGAATGTATACGATCAGATCAAAGGCATTCAGCCAATCTGTTTTGAAAATGCATGCTGGGCTTATACTGTAGGTGCAGCAATTGCAATCAAGAAAAACTGCCGTAAAGCTTCTGAAGCAGCAGCAGCAATCGGTGAAGGTCTTCAGGCTTTCTGTATTCCAGGTTCTGTAGCAGACACACGTAAGGTTGGTCTGGGACATGGTAACCTTGGTAAAATGCTTCTGGAAGAAGAAACAGAATGTTTCGCATTCCTGGCTGGTCACGAATCTTTCGCAGCAGCAGAGGGTGCCATCGGTATCGCTGAAAAAGCAAACAAAGTTCGTCAGAAACCACTGCGTGTTATCCTGAACGGTCTTGGAAAAGATGCTGCACAGATCATTTCCCGTATCAACGGATTTACTTATGTTGAAACAGAATATGATCCATACAAGAACGAAGTAAAAGAAGTATTCAGAAAATCTTACTCTGAAGGACTTCGTGCAAAAGTTAACTGCTACGGCGCTAACAGCGTACCAGAAGGTGTAGCAATCATGTGGAAAGAAAACGTAGATGTATCCATTACAGGTAACTCTACCAACCCTACACGTTTCCAGCACCCGGTAGCAGGTACTTATAAGAAAGAAAGACTGGAAGCTGGTAAGAAGTACTTCTCCGTAGCATCAGGCGGTGGTACAGGACGTACACTTCACCCAGATAATATGGCAGCAGGTCCAGCTTCCTACGGTATGACAGATACACTTGGACGTATGCACAGTGACGCTCAGTTTGCTGGCTCATCCTCCGTACCTGCTCACGTAGAGATGATGGGTCTGATCGGTGCAGGTAACAACCCAATGGTTGGTATGACTGTATCCGTAGCTGTATCCATCGAGGAAGCAGCAACAGCTGGTAAATTCTAAGAAATGGCTTAAACAGACACAAAAATTGACCGTCACTATACAGAAAAATGTATAATGGCGGTCTTTTTTGAATTAAAGTTGTATGGTACTGAAATCAATATACAGATCATCATAGATACCGGCTTTCACTTTATCGGAGAAAGAATATTCATCATTATTATCATTTCTAAGATCCCAAACAGTAATAGTCCATTTTCCTGCTGGCAGGTTGTAAATGTCTTCAATGGTGTACTCATCGTATGCTTTTGATAACGGCATATTATCGCACATCCTTTCTATTACTCAATAAAAATAGTTCTTGAATTTATTACAGAAAGCTATCTTTTGTATGTATAGCTTTATCATATCATTTCTTCCGTCCTGTTTTCAACAGCCATTTCTGATCGATCTTTTTCAGTTCATCCTGAAAGCGGATATGAAGCCTAACGGAACTTTCAAGTTGGACGATTTCTTCGACAATACCTTCTCCAAATTTTGGATGACGTACCACATCGTTTACTTTGTATTGAATAGTACGATTCTTTGTATTCTGATATTCCCGTTCTTGTCGGTAACGATCCCGTACAGGGATGGTTTTGTCATGAATGGGATTGTTAAGCGCTTTTTGATAATCGTGTTTCATCAGTCCCTCACCGACTTTGTAGTAAGGGGTTGGAGCAGCACCCACCAGCGAACAGCAGTATTTCCAGGCACTGCCATGGATGCCAGGCTGCCAGTGGTATTTGGCCGGAATCTCCATATGATACTGCATGTAATGAGCATATTCATGCTTATAGAGATCTATACGATCACTGCGCTGAAGAGGATTCTTCACAGCATATCCAATAAAAAGCAGAGAAAAACAAAAGTGCTCTTTTTCATGATGTCCAGCCTGGGTATAAGATCCCAGCAGACCCTCGTCATAGCTGAAAAATATCGGGACAGAAGAGGCATGAAGACCAAACTTCCGGTCCAGGTCCTGATAAAGTGCGCGGATTTCTGCAAGATGGATATGTGTTTCTTTTTCCAGTAACTGTTTCAAATGAGTATCTATGTTCATCATAAAATCCTGTCTTTCTAAATATTTCCAGATACAAATTATAAAGCATCAGAAAAAGATGCACAAGCAAAAATCAGATACCAAGGTAAAGAAAAGATACCGGGAAATTCAGGTACCTTACATTGAGAAATAATACCTGCAATGTTATAATGTTAACAAGAATGTCGCGGTATGTTCAGTGACAGACAGTACAAAAAGAAACGGAATGGATACAGCAAAAAGGGGCGCACATGGACAAAAAGAATGAGATCAGAATCGTGATAACTGGATTGATAATTCTGGTGCTTTGTATCGTGGCAGACATTAGCACAGGAAAGAAGAAGGAAGCGCAGAAGCCTGTGCTGATTGCAGTGAGTACCATTGGCCCAACTCATGGATGGGCCAAAGCAGTAGACTATTATGCGGAAGAAGCGCTTCAGAAAGTAGTAGCAGAGAATCAGTGGGAGTATCAGTGCGTAGAGGCAAAAGATGCCAATGAACAATCTCAGCAGGTGGAGGAATTGATTGGACAGGGAGTGGACTGTCTGATTATGCTGCCAAAAGATGGAGCTTCTTTGAAGACTGCGGGAATTGCAGTACAGAATGCAGATATTCCGCTGGTCATTTTCGACCGGGAGATTCCGGAATTTGCCCCTATGGCGACGGTAAAAGGAGATAATAAAGAGATTGGTGCTGCAACAGCACGATATTTTAATCGTTATTTTCCAAATGGAACACTGGTACTGGAAATGATGGGAGATACCTCTACGGTACCATTTCTCAGAAGTGCCGGATACGATGAAGTGATTAATGATAACTTTACGAAAATACAGGTAGGTTATACGGAATGGCAACGTGAATATTCCAAGGAATTATTCCGACAATGGGTTCTGAAGCAGGATCAGGAAATCCTGGATCAGGTCGGAGCAATTTTTACTCATGATGATGAAATTGCACTGGGGGTGCTGGATGTGCTGGATGAGTATGAGAAGGGCAGGCAGATCAGTGCCAGATTGCCCAATTTAAAGATGATTGCTGGATCGTCAGGCTCTCAGGAGATGTATCAGAAAATTCAGAATGAAGACAGGTGGATCATTTTTTCTATGACATACGAGCCGGAGATGATAATGCAGGCAGTAGATACTGGTGCTGCAATCTTAAAAGATGAAGAATACGATGAAATCAAGATTGTGCCGACAGTCTGTGTAGACAGAAGTAATGTAGAAAAATATTTAGATGAGAACAGTCCTTTTAAATAGAAAGCTGGACGGGGGATATCGATAAATGGACAGAAAGCTATATAAAATAGTTGTGGCTGATGATGAGAATACCATAAGGAGAGGAATCTGCAATTTTATTGACTGGAAAAGAATGGGATATCAGATTGTGGCAGACTTTGAAGACGGAAAAGAACTGCTGGAGTATTTGGAGAAGCATGAAGTGGATGTAGTGCTGACTGATATTCGTATGGCTGAAGTGGGTGGACTGGATGTGGCCAGGATTATTTCAGAAAAGGAACTGCCAGTGAAGGTCGTAATTATCAGCGGCTATAAAGAATTTGATTACGCAAGAGAAGCATTAAAATATAATGTGGTGAATTATATTTTAAAGCCCATTCAGATTGATGAAATCGAAAAAACATTTGAAGAGATTTATCAGCAGCTGCAGCAGAAAGCGCAGGAGAAGGATCAGAAAAAAGGAATGGAAGAAGATATCCTGGAACTGCTCCCAGAACTGCAGGAACAGTTCTGGTTACGGGTACTGCTGGGAGGGTTAAGAAACAGAGATAATATTATTCAGCAAAAGGAATTTTTAGATTTAGACTTTAATACAGATACGCCATGTGCGATTGCAGAAATCCAAATAGATCTGGATGAAAAGGTAACGAAAAAATACTATGCAGAAAAGAATAGCCGTTATAATCTGCTGAATAATATTTTTTCCGGTTCGGTAGAAGGAATGCACTATTATCCGGTGTACCTGTCCAGAGAACAGCTGAAGATAGTGATTACTTCCGCAACAGCTATCAGGAAAGCGGAATTTGTCAGGACGCTGGAAAGACATTTATCAGATAGAAGTAGGGAAATAGAGGAACTCGTCTCGCTGAAGATCAGCTATCATCTGGAGCAAAGCTTTTCTAATTTTACAGAGATGGCAGATTATTATGCATCCATGCAGATTCATATGCACAGAAAAAGCGAGAGAGTATATGAATGGAATGAAGTGGATCAACAAAGGCTTCTGCAGAAATATCAACTGCTGATGGATATTATTAACAGCGGAGATGTGGAGAGTCTGGACAGTCAGATCGGAAATATTATGTTTGAATTCCGGGAATTGCCACTAATAGAACGAAAAAATGTGATAATTGATATGTTTTCCATGCTGCTTCAGCGTTATATGAAGATGAATCAGGAATTGTGGATAGATGTAAAAGAGCAGGTCGATTATTCACTGATTCTGAATGCACCGGATAAAGAAAGCCTGCAAAAAATTTGTTCAGATCTGATTCATCGTATTAAGCGAATTGTGGAAGAACATCAGGGGGAAGTATCCAGGAATATTACAGAACAGATTATGGAATATCTGAAGAGCCATTATCAGGAAGATATTTCTCTGGATTTACTGGCTGACCGATATTATCTGAATCCATCGTATCTGAGCCGTATGTTCAAGCAATGTTTGGGAACCGGGCTGACGGATTATCTGATAGAACTTCGAATGGAAAATGCCAAAAAACTATTGCTGACAGGAAAATATAAAGTCTATGAAATCAGCCAGAAGGTAGGGTATAAAAGTGATAAATACTTTTTTCGGGTATTTAAGAGCTATACTGGACAGTCACCATTGGAATTTTGCAGGAGTAATGTGGAAGAAGGCTAATGAAAAAGAAGAAGATTGGAAAAAGCACCATTTGGCAAATGTTGCAGGATTATCGATTTAACAGTGTACTGGTGCGAAATTTTGTGATGATACTGGGAATTTTATTTGCAGTATTTTCCATGATTATGCTGGTAGTATCAAAAAGAATGGATACACTGACAGAGCAGGAAGTACAGACAGTCAGTGAGAACAGTCTGAAGCAGACTGCCCAGAGAATGGATACGGTTATGAATGAGGTGATTCAGATCTCAGTACAATTGTCGCTGGATGATGACATTATGAATTTTTTGCTGGCAGATCTGGAGGACTCATCCGTTAATCATGAAGAAACACTGGTGGCTCGAACAAAATTAAAGCAGTATGCAGATATTTTCAGTTATGTGGATTCAATCTATGTATATTCCAGTCGAAGCCGTTATCTGGTAACTGAGGAGTGGGGAGGTAACATAGGAGAATTTGATGATTTGACCTGGTACTCGAATTTTAACGAAAGAATTTATGAGCCGGCCAGGATGATCAGTCGGCCGAAGGCTAATAAGTATCCCTATCTGATTACTTACATACAGCCAGTTCGTCTTTCACAGATGCATTTCCTTGGCGGCATCATTGTCAATGTAGATGTAGAACGCCTGGGAGAATTTGCTGTTGCGGAAACGGATGAAACTATTATGATTGTGGACAGAAGGAATCATATTCTGTTTACGACAAATAAAAATTATAAAAAGGAAAAATGGAAAGAAACAGATGCAGACGTAAATAAGATGCTTTTACAGGAAGTGGAATCAGAAACCCATGACTGGAAATATGTTTCATTGGTGCCAAGAGAAAAGTATCAGCATTATCGTCGTGAATTGAAACGATTTGTGGTCTATATGATGGGACTGATTTCACTGTGCAGTATCATTGCTTCGGTAGCTATCTCAGTTTACAGCTATCAGCCGGTGGGGAGCATTGTAAACTTGCTGAAAGATCCCCAGGCTTACCAGCCAAGTAAGAAAAATGGATTTCGAAAAGATGAGACGCAGACGATTATCCAAAATATTGCCTATAATTTTTATAGTAATAATAAAATGCAAAAAGAGCTTCAGGACTATCTGACGATGACCAATCAGGCACAGCTGACGGCGCTGCAGGCTCAGATTAGTCCCCATTTTCTGTACAATACACTGGAGAACATCAGATGGAAAGTAATTGAATTATGCAGAGGAGATAACGAAGCATCCCAGATGATATTAAAGCTGTCAGAACTTTTAAGAATCAGTCTGGATGATGCGGATCAGATCATATCTATTGAGCAGGAAGTGCGAAATACCCGATTATATGTGGATATTTTACAGCTTCGTTATGAATCAAAGCTGGAAGTACAGTGGAATATACCGGAAGAGGTGCAGAAATGTGCAATTGTAAAAGTCAGCCTACAGCCTTTGATAGAAAATGCGGTCTACCATGGAATAAAACCAAAAAGAGAAAAGGGAATTATACAGGTGTATGCAGAAAAAGATTCTGAGAAACTGAAAGTAACGATTCGGGACGATGGAATCGGAATGGATCCGGAAGAATGCAGAATTCTGAATGAAGATCTGCGGAATAATTTTCAGTTTAAAAAAGGACATATTGGTGTGCGAAATGTGAACCAGCGCCTGAAGCTGCTGTTGGGAGATCAGGCACAGATGAATGTCACCAGTGAAAAAGGGAAAGGAACCTGTGTGCAGATGGCACTGCCATACAGAGAAGTGGAGTGATGGTATGCAGAAAAAAGGAAGATTGGCAGCCTGGAGCCTGCTGCTGTTGTGTATTCTGGTGTCCGGCTTGTGTTTTTCTGCAAAAGCAGAAGATACCTGTCAGACAGCCAGCCTGAAGTGGATGATTTATGGGGAAAAGACACAGGAATGGGATCGGGTATTTCAGGAGTTCAATGAAGAATTACATCAGTTTTATCCGAATATGAATGTAGAATTTGAGGTAATCAGTAAAGACAGCTATGCCAGACAATGGGAAATGAAGATGGCAGCAGGAGAAAGCATAGATATTGCCTGGATCGGCTCAGAAGTCCTCAGTTTTTCGGAAGAAGTGAAAAAGGGAAATTTTATGGCCATGGATTATCTGTTGAATATCTGCGGAAAAGATCTGACCGAACAGATTCCACAGGAATTGTGGGAAAAACAGAAGAGAGACAGTAATACGTATGGAATTCCGGTGCTTGGACCGTTATATCGGGAGAACAGGACGCTGATAGTAAATAAGAATCTTATGGATCGATATGGAGATTTTGAGGAGATCCTGACAGTGAATCGGGAGTATCCCTATACAGAAAAAGAGTGCTTTACCGTAATGGAGCCTTTTCTGGAAAAAGTGAAAGAAAATCATGCACTGGGAAAAGGTGTGGATTATCAGTCTGTCTGCAAACTGGCTGATAAGGGATATGAGGGACTGTATGGCGTGGATTCACCGTTTGTGATACGTATATTTGACGAAAAGCCTGTGGTATATAATAAATATGAACTAGATTCTTACCGGGACTGCTTTGAAGTGATGTCAGACTGGTATCAGAAAGGATATATCAGAGAAGATGTGGCTTATCTGATTAATCCCGGGGAAGAAAATGGAAAGATATCAGGAAATATTTTATTTGTAGAGGAGACAGGGGAAAAGAAAAGTGTGTTTGATCAGATTGACACAGAATATGAGTCGCTGCAGGGAGATCTGGAAGGATATCGGTACATATCCGGAGATACTGGCAGAAACTGCCTGGTGATTCCTAAAACCAGTAAATATCCGAAAGAAGCAATGGAACTTTTGAATCTGCTTCATTCGGAAGAGGGAAAAGAGTTGTATCGGCTTCTGGCGAATGGAGTAGAAAAGACAGATTATATCAGGGTAAGGCAGGATACGGATATCATTGCCCGTATGACAGATAACAATCACCATTATAAGTATAGCGTGTCTCCGGTCAATTTTGGCAATTTGTTTCATGGATTTGAACTGTGTGAAGGACAGTTTGATAAGATACTGGAGAATAATCAACAGGCGATGATATCCAGACTGGAGGGATTTGAGTTAGATGTGCGTATGATTGCGGTGGAAATGAAAAAAATTGACCTGATCGTGCAACGCTATAAGGAGCCGCTGATAGAAGGTATTACACAAGACTGGAAAACAGAATATCAAGAATTTTGTGCAGAGATGGAAGCGGCAGGCTCTCAGAAGGTAGTAGAGGAAATACAGCGTCAGATAGATCGTTTTCTGATGCAGAAAAACAGCTGAGTAAAAAAAGGATACGAATCTTGAAATAAGATACGATATCCTTTTTTCATGGCTGCAAATGTGTAAAAATAGAAAACCAAGGTCGAAACCGGATACCACAGAAACAGGAAAAAAGATGTTATAGTAAATACATCAAAAAGAAACGAAGAAATGGTCTGGGTGACCAACAAAAAAGGAGGGCTTTAGTATGAAAAGAAAATTAACAACCGTGCTGGCAGGAGCAGTTGCAGCAACCATGATGATGGGTATGGCCGTATCTGCTGATGAGATTGCTGTTATGGTTCCAAGTGCTGATCATGGATGGACAGGAGCAGTACTTTCTTATGCACAGGAAAAAGTGGATGAGATCAACGATGAGGGAACCTACAGTGCAAAATTGTACGCAGCAACCGATGTGGAAAATCAGATTCAGCAGGTAGATGACCTTCTGGCCAATACAGACGGACTTTCCGGTATTGTGATTCTTCCATACGATAATGGCCTTCAGTCTACATTGGAAAAGATTGCAGCAGCAGATATTCCATTTGTACAGTTTGACAGATGTATCAACAGTGATGTGATTGATGCAAAAGTTGTAGCGGATGTAAAAGGCGATAATGAAGGAATTGGTTATGAAACAGCCAAGAGATTTATTGAAGACGGATTGACCAAAGATGACTATGTATATGAAATGATCGGTGATAATTCTTCTGTTCCGGAACTTCGTTCTGCAGGCTTCCGCAAATATCTGACCGAACAGGGATGGTCTGACGAAGAAATCGATGCAGTAGTAGTAAAATCTGCTTCAACAGGCTGGAGCCGTGACAAGGGAAAAGAGTTATTTGAATCCTGGTTTTCCAGTGCACAATGTGATACCAGTAAGAAGATCTGGATCTTTACACATGATGATGAAATTGCCATGGGCGTTCTGGAATCCTTAAATGGTGCAGCTCTGGATGAAAGCAAAAAAGCAGAATTCATGGACAGCCTTCAGGCACTGTCAGCATCTTCTGGCCTGGCTGAGATCTATGCAGTATTAAAAGACAAACATCAGACCATTGCAAGACCTGACAGCTATGATTTATTCTCCGTTACTTATGATCCGGCTATGATCAAAGAAGCCATTGATGCAATGGAGAAATCCTTAAGTGGAGAAGAAATCGAACAGAATTATGTGATTCCTGTATCTGTTGTGGATGCGGAAAATGTAGAAGAATTCCAGCCATTTGGAACATATGATGAAAAATAAGAAAAAGGCAGAATAAGTGAACATGGACTGCCCCGTCACTGGGGGCAGTCCGATTCACATTCAGTTATGGGGGACAAAATGTTGGAATTATTGAAGATGGAACACATTCAGAAAAGTTTTTTCGGTGTAACGGTTTTGGATGATGTATCACTGACAATCGGACAGGGAGAAATTCACGCATTGCTGGGAGAAAATGGCGCGGGTAAGTCAACTTTGATGAACATCCTTTCAGGTGTTTATTCAAAAGATTCCGGCCGGGTAATATTCGAAGAAAAAGAGTTACCGGATGGATCTATCGCAGCCGCAGAGCAGGCGGGGATTGCTTTTGTACACCAGGAACTGAATATCTTTAATGACCTGAGAGTCTATGAGAATCTGTTCCTGGGAAAAGAATACACCGGATTTCTGGGAAAACTGGAAAAACAGAAAATGATCCAGGAAACAGAAGAACTGCTTGATGAGATGGGAGTCAATATTGATGCAACAGAACTGGCGGGTCATCTGGATACCGGAAAAAAACAACTCCTGGAGATCGCAAAGGCGCTGCATTCCAAAGCAAAACTGATTATCCTGGATGAACCGACTACAGCATTGAACAATGATGAGATTCAGCATCTGTTTGAACTGGTTCGAAATCTCAGAGAAAAAGGAACTACGTTTATCTTTATCTCACATAAGATGCCGGAAATTTTCGCATTGGCAGATCATTATACGGTGCTTCGAAATGCCAGATATATTGCCAGCGGGCTGATATCAGAGACAACGCCAGAAGAAGTAACCAGTTACATGGTAGGAGAATCCTTCAGTACGCAAGACGTTTATGAAAAACGAAAGCTGGGAGATGTGATTCTGAAGGTAGACCATATCAGTGGAAATGGATTTCGGGATGTATCGTTCCAGGTGAGAAAAGGCGAAATTTTGGGACTCACCGGATTGCAGGGAGCGGGATGCTCCGATGTGATGCAGGCAATTTTTGGACAGAAAAAAATCGAAAGTGGAAGCATTGCTGCATGGGGACAGGAATACAAAACGGGAAGCATCCATCAGGCCATGAAACATTATGTGGGAATGGTGGCCGCCAACCGTAAAGAAAATTCTGTCATACCGGATATGAATCTGGTAGAAAACATGTATATTTCCCGACATACCATTGACGGAAAGAATCCGGTCATCCAGAAAAAGCAGGAATTAGGAAGATTTCTGGATTACAAAGAAAAATTAAACATGAAAGCTGGAGATCCGAAAAATCTGATCATCAGCCTGTCCGGTGGAAATCAGCAGAAAGTTATCCTTGCCAGATGGCTGAGTACAGAAGCAGAACTACTGCTTCTGGATAATCCGACACAGGGAATTGACGTAGGTGCAAAAGAAGAGATCTATCGTCTGATTTTAAAACTGGCAAAACAGGGGAAAACCATTATTATCAATACATTGGAAATCCCGGAAATAAAGAAAATTGCAGATCGATGCATTGTATTCTACCATGGAAAGGTAATGGCGGATTTGGAGCATTCGAAGATCAGCGAAGAGAAAGTCATGCTTTATGCAACTGCAGCAATTGAGGAGCAGATAAAGGGGGAAAAAGAACATGGTTAAAAAATTAAAATCATTTTGGAGTCAGTATAATTTTATTGTGATTTTTCTTGGAATTTTCCTCATTTACCTTGCGATCAATGGATCACAGACTACATGGACCAGCGTAACCAATATTTTTCTGCACAGTGCCATACTTGGAACTATTGCACTGGGAATGGGAATGATTATTCTGACCGGAGATATTGATCTTTCAGTAGGCTCATCCTTTGTACTGGCTGGCGGATTAACAATTTTGTTCTTTAACAAAGTAAACAGCATTTTTCTGGCACTGGTAATGGCGGTTTTGCTGGGAGCAGTTTTTGGTCTGATCAATGGAATTTTGGTGGGAAAATTCAGAATGCCGGCATTTATTGTGACACTGGCAACGATGTTGATCTATCGGTCGATTTCACAGTATATGATGAATGAACTGGGACAGACCAGATACAGTGTAGATGCCACATTATCAAAGTATCAGCCATTGTTTCAGTTTGGAAATGGAAATTTCCTGACGATTTCTTATATAGCACTGGTGTTTCTGGCAGTTGCACTGCTTTTGATTTATGTGACAACATCCACGAAGTATGGAAAAAGAGTTTATGCGCTTGGCAGCAATGAAAAGGCGGCACTTTTGGCAGGAGTAAATGTGGTATGGACCAGAATCTCGGTGTTTGTACTGTGCGGAGCCTGTACCGGTCTGGCAACATTCCTGAAAATTGCGAAAGATACGTCTTTTGACCCGGCTACATCAGGAAAAAACTATGAGTTATATTCCATTGCAGCAGTAGTAATTGGTGGAATCAGTATGACAGGAGGAAGAGGAAAGATCCTCGGAATTATTTTCGGAACCATGTCATTTACCCTGATTGATAAGATTATTACCGCACTGGGGATGAATGCGTTGTTAAATGATACGGTAAAAGGGGTCATTCTTCTTTTAGCGGTGGGACTTCAGATGATACAGAAAAAATCAAAATCAGAATAGATATAGATGAAAAACAGGAGGACATGATTATGAGCAGATTATTAACTATTATGACATGCCAGTGGGCAGATCTGGACATGGAGACAATGTGTAAGAAAGCAAAGGAAATGGGATATGACGGACTGGAACTGGCCTGCTGGGGAAATCACCTGGATGTGAAACGGGCAGCAGAAGATGACAGCTATGTAGCAGAAATAAAAGCATTGCTGGCAAAGTATGATCTGAAGTGTGAAGCACTGGCTGCCCATATTATTGGACAGTGCGTAGGGGATTATGATGACCCGAGATTAAATAATTTTGCACCGCCGGAGCTGGCTGATAAACCGGCTGAGATTCGTGCATGGGCTATCGAAACCATGAAACTTGCAGCTGTGGCAGCAAAGAAGATGGGATGCAGCATTGTGACCGGATTCACAGGATCTCCGATCTGGAAATATCTGTATTCCTTCCCTCAGACCCCGGAATCTATGGTGGAAGCAGGATATCAGCAGATCTATGATCTCTGGACACCGATTCTGGATGAATTTGTGAAAAATGGTATTAAGTTTGCATTGGAAGTACATCCTGGAGAAATTGCATTTGATTATTATTCCACAAAGAGATTACTGGAGAAATTTGCAGATCGTCCGGAATTTGGATTGAATTTTGATCCAAGTCATCTGATATGGCAGGGTATTACACCACATATTTTCCTTCAGGATTTTGCAGATAAGGTGTATCATGTACATATGAAAGATGCTGCGGTTACCTTAGATGGAAGAAGCGGACTGCTTGGTTCTCATATTGATTTTGGCGATCTGAGAAGAGGCTGGAATTTCCGCTCTCTTGGTCATGGTGATGTGGACTTTGAAAATATTATCCGTGTATTAAATGCGATCGGTTATGAAGGCCCGTTGTCAGTAGAGTGGGAAGACAGCGGAATGGAAAGAGAGTACGGTGCAAAAGAAGCGGCTGAATTTGTAAGAAAGATTGATTTCCGTGCATCTGATTTCAAATTTGATGATGCAATTGCAAACTAGACGGGAGGCGTAAAAATGGGTGACAGAAAAAGACTGAGATATGGAATGGTTGGCGGAGGGATCGGTGCATTTATCGGTGCAGTACACAGAAGAGCCATTGCACTGGAAGAAACAGCAGATCTGGTGGCCGGATGCTTTAGCTCCAGAAGGGAAAAAAATCAGGAAACCGGTGACTTTTATGGAATTGCAGCGGACAGACTGTATGCTTCCTATGAAGAAATGGCAAAAGCAGAGAGTGCCAGAGAAGATGGAATTGATTTTGTATCGATCGTAACGCCAAATGCAACGCATTATGAAGTGGCGAAAGCATTTCTGGAAGCAGGAATTCATGTAGCTTGTGAAAAACCACTATGTTTTACTGTGGAACAGGGAGAAGAACTGGAACGAATTGCAAAAGAAAAGCATCTGATGTTTGCAGTGACTTATACTTACACTGGATATGCAATGGTAAAACTGGCCAGGGAACTGGTAGCAGCAGGTGAGATTGGTAATATTGTAAACATAAATGCAGAATATCTGCAGGACTGGCTGATTGATGAGATCGGCGGCGGTAACCAGACAACAACGAAGATGTCTGTCTGGAGAACGGACCCGGCGAAATCTGGCATTTCCAACTGTGTAGGTGACATCGGAACTCATATTGAAGATACCGTGGCTTATATCACAGGAATGCATCCGAAAAAGGTGGCAGCTGTTCTGGATAACTATGGCATGGATCTGGATTTGAATGCCAATATTCTGGTAGAATATGAGAATGGAGTACATGGTGTATACAGTTGTTCACAAGTATGTGCCGGACATCTGAATGGTCTGGTGATACGGATCTTTGGCAGCGAAGGTTCACTGGAATGGGTACAGGAAGACCCAGATTATCTGAAAGTGACCAAAAAGGGACAGCCAGATCAGATCTATCATAGAGGAACTGGATACATTACCGGAATGGCAGCAGAACGGAATCACATCCCATCCGGACATCCGGAAGGACTGACATTTGCATTTGCTAATATTTATCATGGATTTATGGCAGATGTACTGGAGTGTGTAAATGGTCATGCCCCAGAGAAAGCAGGAGATTATCCATCTGTTTCGGATGGAGTGTCCGGTGTCAGATTTATTCATGCAGTTGTAAACAGCGGAAAGAATGGATCTGGGTGGACAGAAGTATAAATTGAGGTTATGTATTATTTTAAGAGAAACCACCGTTGAGATTATCTGTCTCAGCGGTGGCATTTTCTGTTATAGTTATAATAGAAAATGCTATGGAAATAAGACGCTACAGAAAGTGAACAGAATAAGAAATGAAGGATCGGGAATTTTATAAAAGTTTTTTCAGACTCTATGTTGTGCTGGTACTGCAGAATATAGTGACGTTGAGTGTGAATCTGGCAGATAATATTATGTTGGGATCATACGGTGAGATATCTTTGTCAGGAGTGACTTCTGTAAATCAAATACAGTTTCTTTATCAGCAGCTGCTGATTGCGTTTGGCGATGGAATGGTGATTTTTTGCAGTCAGTACTGGGGAAAGAAACAGTTTGCACCAATGAAAAAAATCATTGCCCTTGCCATGCATTTTGGTATTGCAGTCGCAGTGATTCTGTTTGCAGTGATTTCAGTTTTTCCGGAGCAGGCTATGTTGTGTTTTACCAGCGACCGGCAGATTATAGAAGAAGGAGTCCGGTATCTTCATACAATCCGTTTTACTTATCTGTTTTTTGCAGTAACACAGATGCTTTTGGCGGCGCTTCGCAGTACGGAAGTTGCAGGGATTGCTTTACGCTTGTCTGTGATGGCGCTGGTTGTGAATTGTGGAATCAATTATGTACTGATTTTCGGAAGATTTTGCGCACCAGAACTTGGAGTGACCGGAGCGGCCATCGGTACCTTAACGGCCAGAATTCTGGAATGTGGAATTTTGATCTTTTATGTGGCACGTAAGGAAAGGTATCTGCGTCTGAAGCTGACAGATTTCCTTAAAATGGACTGGCAGTTTCTGCGGGATTACCTGAAGATTACGCTTCCACTTTTGATGCTTTGCGGTCTGTGGGGCATCAATACAGCCATGCAGACTGTGGTACTGGGACATATGAATTCTGCCGCAATTGCAGCTAACAGTGCGGCCTCCAATCTTTATCTGATGGTGAAATCAGCAGCAGTGGGTGCGGCATCAGCCGCCAGTGTGGTGATTGGAAAAACTATTGGAATAGGGGATGGAGAACTGGTAAAGAAATATGCCAGAAAATTGCAGATATTGTTTGTTATATTGGCGGTAACAGGTGGGATATTCCTGTATTTCATCCGGATTCCGATTCTGAGTCTGTATGATCTCAGTCCGGAAGCCATGGTACTGGCTAATCATTTTCTGATAATTTTGAGTGTAGTATATGTGTTTATGGCTTATCAGATGCCAGCCAATGCAGGAATTATCAAAGGTGGAGGATGCGTAGAATTTGGAGCAAAGCTGGACAGTATCTGTATTTGTCTGATTGTGATACCATTGTCCTGTTATATGGCTTTCGTAGCAGACGCATCACCGGCGGTTGTGGTGGTTTGTCTGAATATTGATCAGTTCATCAAATGTGTACCGGTATTCTGGAAAGTAAATTATGGAAACTGGATGAAAAAACTGACGAAAGAGACAAAAACTTCAGGTTAATCGTTACACATAAATTTATTCTTCCAGGTGGACATAGAAAAAGCAGGGTGTTATAATAACCATATGTTACTATGCCATCAGCTGTAAGGGTGGAAAATGTATCAGGTATTGGGAAGAGGAAAAAAGTGCTATCAGTGTCTTATGAATCTGGGTGCACCATGCGAAGTTTGTCCTGTCAATAATCAGATAGAAGGACCGCATACTTATCTGGATCCGATCCGTCATCGGTATGAGACCGTGGATGCAGTGGAAATTAATATGAAAGATCATTCCTGTGGACATGCAATGGTATTCAGCACAGTTGGCACAGGAGAGAAGCTGGTGGGTCTGCTGCCAAACAATGAGGAAAGCTTACGCCAGCTGAGTGTAATCAATATTCTGGGGAATGGATACAGCGATATTTTATCGGTGAACACCAGGACACAGCAGATGCAGAGCTATCGTTATTCTGGTCAGGTGCTGACATGGAATCCTATGTTATATACAGATGATGTGTATGAGAAGACTATGAGACAGTATATAGAAGAGGCTGTAGTACCGGAAGACCAGGGAAAACTGAAGATTCTGTTAAATATGCCGGAGTTGTGTGAGCAGCTGAAAGCTCTGAATCGGATTACAATGCATTACCGTGTGAAGATTGGTGAGGAAATACACTATTATTATCTGAAATGTGCCAGATTAGAAGAGAGAGAAGATCTGGAAAATATTGTTTTTGCTTTCGCAAATGAAGATAATGATGTCAGAAGAAATGAATTAGAGAGTATGATTGTTCCGAGGAAAACGGTAACAAAGCGAAAAATACTGGTAGTAGAAGATAATGAACTGAACCGGGAGATGCTGACCGAGTTGCTGGTCGGACAGTTTGAGGTCCTGACGGCAGAGAATGGAGAAGAAGGATTAAAGATGCTTTCGCAGCATTACAAAGAATTGTCGGCAGTATTATTGGATGTTTATATGCCAGTCTGTGATGGATTTGAATTTCTGGAAAGAATTAAGGATGATATCATGCTTTCCTCCGTGCCGGTGATTGTGACAACAGGAAGCAACCGGCCAGAGGACGAAGAACACTGTCTTGAGCTTGGCGCAGTGGATTTTGTCTCCAAACCATATAATCCAAAAGTGGTAAAAGGAAGACTGAATAGTGTGATCAAGTTGAGAGAGTCGGCAGCAGCCTTGTCTGCCATAGAGTATGATGAACTGACTGGATTATATACCAGACAGGCATTTTTCCATCATGCGAAGACATTGATTAATTATAAGTCGGATCAGAAATTTCACATTATCGTGGCAGATATTCGGAACTTTAAGCTGGTGAACAGTATTTATGGTGATAAAGCTGGAGACCGGGTTCTGGTATATATTGCTAAGGTATTTTCTGATTCTATGAAAGAAGGAATTCTGGCTCGTTATGGGAGTGACCAGTTTGTATGTATTACATACGGGGAAATGGATCTGTCAGTAGAGACAGTGGAAGAACGGGTAAAGAAGATTGTGGAAGAAGCACCGATTCAGAACCTGGTCATTAAGTATGGTATTTATGAGAATGCAGATCTGACACAGCCATTGACGATTATCTGTGACAGGGCTTTCATGGCAATGAAAAGCATTCAGTATAGTTATGAACACAGTGTAGCGACCTATGACAGTGCCATGAGTCAGCAGCATATCAGAGAACTAATGATGGAAAATGACTTCGACAGAGCAATTGCTGACGAAGAATTTGTTGTCTGGTATCAGCCAAAGTATGATGTGAAGACAGAACGAATTGCAGGGGCGGAAGCACTTGTGCGCTGGAAAAAGAGCGATGGTACGATGATCTCTCCAGGAGAATTTATTCCGTTGTTTGAGAAAAATGGATTGATTGTGCGTCTGGATGAGTATGTATTCCGGAAAGTCTGCCAGAAACAGAAAGAGCGCATGAAGCAGGGAAAAGTGGTACTGCCTGTTTCTGTGAATCTGTCTCGTGCTACCCTGCATCATGATGGAATTGTGGAGCGTTATGCGCAGATTGTATATGATAATGAGAATCCTTTCGAGTCTGTTCCGATTGAACTGACGGAAACAGCAGCATTGTACAGTATACAGATTCAGGGCCTGACAGAGAAGATGGTGAATGTGGGATTTATGCTTCACATGGATGACTTTGGATCTGGCTATTCCTCTATGACCAGTCTGAATGTACTTCCGTTTCATGTATTGAAACTGGACAAGGCGTTGATTGATTACATTGGCAATTCCAGAGGAGACCAGGTGATCCAGCATACGATAGCACTGGCGCACGGGCTGGATATGAAAGTCCTGGCAGAAGGTGTGGAGAAAAAGGAACAGGTGGAATTCCTGAGAAAAATGCAGTGCGATGAGATACAGGGCTTTTATTATGCCATGCCACAGCCATACGAAGTATATGATGCAATGGTAGAAAAGGAACAGTCAGAACGGAAATAGGACTTGTCTTTTGAGAGCAGTTGTATTATAATCGAAAAGAATATAAAAGAAGAAAGACCGGGGGAGTTTCGATTGAGAAGCTGAGAGTAAGGTAGTCCTTAGACCCTTTAACCTGTTGGATCATGCCAGTGTAGGAAGTGTTAAGACCAGAAGAGCATCTGCTGACAGCAGGTGCTCTTTTTTCAATAAGGAGGAAAAGAAAATGAATGCAAGTGTAGCGATTCAGGTACTGCCAAATGTGCAGGACGAGAATGAAGTGATTCGAATTGTGGATGAGGTGATTGCCTATATTCGTTCTACGGGACTGAATTATTATGTTGGACCGTTTGAGACAACGATTGAAGGTGATTACGATGAACTGATGGACATTGTAAAGGAATGCCAGCATGTAGCTGAACGGGCAGGCTGTAAGGCTATGAGTGTTTATGTAAAGATTTCGTACAAGCCAGAAGGGGATGTGCTGACCATTGAAAAAAAAGTTTCCAAACATCACCAGTAAGATACCGCCGGTTGTGGCCATTGCTGCGATATTGATTGCCTGGCAGCTGGTAAGCATATCAGGGCTGCTGCCTTCTTATATGCTTCCTTCACCGGTGGCGGTATGTCAGGCGCTGGTGAATGACAGATCCACCATTTTGTTTCATGCAGGATTTACACTGCAGGAGTCTTTTTATGGACTGGTGATTGGTGTTTGCCTGGCTTTTCTGTTTGCCACCATGATGGATCGATTCCCAATATTGGATCAGGCCTTTTATCCGATTATGATCATTACGCAGACGATACCGACCATTGCGATAGCACCGATTCTGGTCCTTTGGATGGGGTTTGGTATGGCACCAAAGATTACCCTGGTAGTGATTACCACATTTTTCCCGATTACGATAGGCCTTTTGGATGGATATAAAAGTGTGGATATGGATGCGGTGCATTTGCTGCAGGCCATGGGAGCCAGCAGAGCACAGATCTTTTACCATGTAAAGTTTCCTTCGGCACTTCCGCATTTCTTTTCGGGATTGAAGATCTCAGCGTCTTATGCAGTGGTGGGAGCGGTAGTTTCTGAATGGCTGGGAGGCTTTAACGGACTTGGTGTATATATGACGAGAGTAAAAAAAGCATATGCTTTTGATAAAATGTTTGCCGTGATTATCTTTATCGTAGTGATCAGTCTGTTGCTGCTTCTGGCGGTCAATGTGATCAGAAGAATTGTAATGCCATGGCTTCATACAGAAAAAGGAGAAAAAAAGAGATGAGAAAGAATGTAAAAAAATATGCAGTACCAATGATGACAGTGGCTCTTGCAGCTGCATTTGCAGTTGGAGCATCTGCGGAAGAGAAAGACACAGAAAAGATTACTTTTTGTCTGGACTGGACCCCGAACACCAATCATACAGGTATTTATGTAGCACAGGCTCAGGGATATTATGAGGAAGCAGGACTGGATGTAGAGATTGTACAGCCACCTGAAGACGGATCTGCACTGATGTGTGCAGCAGGACAGGCACAGTTTGCGATCCAGGCACAGGATACCATGGCAGCTTCGCTGGCGTTGGATGATCCACTTGGAATTACTGCAGTAGCAGCAGTGATTCAGCATAATACATCTGGTATTATTTCCAGAGCAGGTGATGGCATCGACACCCCTGCAGGACTGACAGGCAAGACGTATTCTACCTGGGAATCCCCAATCGAACTTGCTATGCTGGAAAATGTAGTAAACGGAGATGGCGGAGATTTCAGTAAAGTGACTCTGATTCCAAATGATATTACGGATGAACCTGCAGCACTGGCCGCACATCAGACCGATGCAATCTGGGTATTTGAGGGATGGGGCTATATCAATTCAGAAGTAGAAGGAGTAGAGTGTGACTATTTCAATTTCGCTGATGTAAATCCGGTATTTGACTATTATACTCCGGTAATCATTGCCAATAATGATTATCTGGAATCCAATCCTGAGCAGGCCAGGGCATTCATGGAAGCAACAGCAAAAGGATATGAATATGCAGCAGAACACCCGGAAGAAGCAGCAGATATGCTGATTGCAGGAGACAATACCGGATCCCTGAAAGGTGCAGAAGAACTGGTAAAGAAGAGCCAGGAATTCTTATCTGCAAAATATATTGATGATGCAGACAGCTGGGGAGTGATCGATGCGGACAGATGGAATGCATTTTACAGCTGGCTTTATGAGAATGATCTTTGTGAGAAGGATCTGACCGGCATTGGCTTTTCCAATGATTATCTGCCGCAGTAAGGAGCAGATATGTCAGTAGTCAAAGCAGAGCATATTACAAAATCTTATGGAGAGAATCAAGTCCTGAAGGATATCAGTATTCATCTGGAAAAAGGAGAATTGGTATCGCTTCTTGGAGTCAGTGGCTCGGGAAAGACAACTCTGTTTCATATCCTTTCCGGTCTGGTGACACCGGAAGAGGGAAAAGTATATCTGAACGATAAAGATGTGACATCTTCACCAGGAAGTATCAGTTATATGCTTCAGAAAGATCTTTTGCTGGAACATAAGAAGGTGATCGATAATGTATCACTGCCGTTGGTATTAAAGGGCATGAAGAAAAAAGAGGCAAGGCAGAAGGCGGATCCGCTTTTTTCAGAGTTCGGACTGGAAGGAACACAGTATCAGTATCCGCATCAGTTATCCGGCGGAATGCGGCAGCGTGCGGCGCTTCTTCGAACGTATTTGTCTTCTGGTGGTGTGGCACTTCTGGATGAACCGTTCAGCGCACTGGACACCCTGACGAAATCCAGTGTTCATAAGTGGTATCTGAACATTATGCAGCATATTGATTTGTCTACATTATTTATCACTCATGACATTGATGAAGCAATTTTGCTTTCTGATCGGATCTATATTCTGAATGGAAAACCAGGGCAGATCAGAGATGAAATCGTTATAAAGGAAAAGAAGCCAAGGGGAGAGGATTTCCCATTATCAGAAGAATTTCTTGCATACAAGAGACAGATTATCAGTAAATTATAATAGAAAACAGCTGAATAGATATTGGAAATACCATGGAATGAGAATATTTTCTTATCCATGGTATTTTTTTCGAAAAATTTTACACATTTTTTGGAAAAAAATCGAAAAATGGAAAAATACTGCACAAACAGGAAGAATTAGTAGACACATTTTTAATAGAAAAATAATAAAATCCAATTAACAAAAGCGAAGCAGTGCAACAATAAGGATTGGAGGATGAAAATGAGATACGCAAAATGTTTCAGTGATAAGCATTACGAGATCGGAAAGATTGATAACAAACTGTATTCTTCCTTTACAGAACATCTGGGAAGGAGCATTTATTCAGGTATTTATGAACCGGGACATCCGACAGCAGATGAAAAAGGGTATCGGATGGACGTAGCTGAACTGGTAAAGGAACTTGGAGTGCCAGTAATTCGTTACCCGGGCGGAAACTTTGTTTCCTGCTATGACTGGCATGATGGAATTGGTCCAAAGGAACAGAGACCAAGAAGAATGGATTATGCATGGGCAACTATTGAAACAAATGAATTTGGAATCGATGAATTTTGTCAGTGGGCTGAAAAAGTCGGAATAGAACCAATGATCGCAGTAAATCTGGGAACTGGCTCTATTAAAGATGCAGGAGATTTGGTAGAATATTGCAACCATCCGGGTGGAACCTACTGGAGTGATCTGAGAGCCCAAAATGGTCATCCGGAACCATATAATATCAAATACTGGTGCCTTGGAAATGAAATGGAAGGAAGCTGGCAGGCAGGACATCTTTCCGCTGAAGATTATACGAAGAAAGCACTGGAAGCTGCTAAAATTATGAGATGGGTAGACCCGAGCATTAAACTGGTTGCCTGCGGAAGCAGTTATGAAATGCTTCCAACTTATCTGGAATGGGACAGAGTCATGCTGACAGAACTGTATGAGCAGGTAGACTACATTTCTACTCATAACTATACTATGAATGCAGGTCAGGGAACAACCAATTTCCTTGCAGCATATAAACAGCTGGATACCCATATTAAGGCAAGTGCAAAAGCCGTTGAATTCGTAAAAGCAAAGAATCATTTTGATAAAGATATTAAGATCTGTCTGGATGAATGGAATGTATGGAACTTCCAGGATATTAAACTGGATTCACTGGATGATCTTGCAGGACTTACTACATTTGAAATGACTTCCGCAGAAAAATGGGAAGTAGCACCAAGTATCCTTCAGGAAAAATATTCTCTGCTGGATGCGCTGGTAGTTGGTGGACTTGGAATTACACTGTTAAATAATGTAGATACCGTAGAAATTGCGTGTCTGGCACAGCTGATCAATGTAATTGCACCGATTACAACGATCCGTAATGGCGGTATCTTTAAACAGACAATTTACCATCCATTCCATATGTTAAGCAAATATGGACATGGTGTTACCATGAAAGCAGTGGTAGATGCAGAAACTTATAATTGTGAATTCGGAGATCTTCCGATTGTGGAACCGGCAGTTGTATATAATGAAGAAACAGATGAAGTCAGAGTATTTGTACTGAACTGCAGCCAGGATGAAGATACTGAATTTGAAATGGAACTTCAGGGATACGGAGACAAGAAAGTGAAAAAACATCTGGTATTAAACGGAGATGATCTGGAAGCCCGCAATACATTTGAAGATCCGGATCGTGTAGTGATGAAAGAACTGGAAGTTCCGGCAGACAGCACAAAGGTTGTATTACCAAAAATGTCATGGAACATTGTCATCTATGGATAAGCAGCAGGAATTGAGAGGAATCGTATGAGTGGTGAAGTTATTTTAAAGTCACATGATATAGTAAAACATTTCGGTCAGACTCATGCGCTCAATGGAATTTCAGTTGAAATCCACCGTGGAGAAATCATCGGACTGATAGGAGAAAATGGATCAGGAAAATCTACGTTTTCTTCTATCATATCCGGTGTATATCCACCGACATCTGGAAGCCTTGAGTTAAAAGGTCAGCCATATAAACCGACAAATCCTCTGGATGCACAGAAGCATGGCATCAGCATGGTTACACAGGAAATGGGAACACTGCCAGGAATTAAAGTGGCAGATAATATTTTCCTTGGTCGGGAAGAAATGTTTACACAGCATGGCATTGTAAATCGTAAGCAGATGTATGAAGCTGCGAAAAAAGCAATGGAAAAAGTGGGTATCACAGACATCAAACCGGATGCACCGATATCCAATTACGGCCTGGAAGACAGAAAGCTGATAGAAGTAGTACGAGCTATCTATAATGATCCGGAAATCTTCATTGTAGATGAGACCACGACAGCATTGTCACAGAAAGGCAGGGATATTATCTATCGTCTGATTCGTAAATTCTGTGATGAAAATAAAGCAGTTATTTTTATTTCACATGACCTGGAAGAGATCATGGAAGTCTGCAGCCAGCTGATCGTTCTGCGTGATGGAGATTTTATTGAACAGCTGCCCAAGAGTGAATTTGAAGAAGAACGAATCAAAGAACTGATGGTTGGACGAAAACTGACCGGAAGTTATTACAGAAGTGATTACGATGGAAGTTTTTCAGATGAAGTAGTACTAAAAGCAGAGAAAATCTGGAAAAGTCACACCTTGGAAGATATTTCGCTGGAACTGCATAAAGGTGAAATTCTTGGTATCGGCGGTCTGACAGACTGCGGTATGCATGATCTGGGAAAAATTCTCTTTGGCATAGAAAAGCCTTTGATCGGAAAAGTAACCCTTGGAGACGGAACAGAAATTTCCAATCCGAAAGTGGCAATTAACCATAAGATTGGTTATGTATCCAAGAACAGAGACCAGGAAGCTTTGATTCTTTCTGCAAGTATTATGGAAAATACTGTGTTGCCATCTATGTCCTTGATTTCCAAGGGCGGTTTGATATTCAAATCTGCAGAGAAGAAATTTACACAGGAACAGATTAAAGGTATGAGTATCAAATGCCGGGAAATGTCCCAGGATGTAAGGGATTTGAGTGGTGGTAATAAGCAGAAAGTTGTTTTTGGAAAATGGCTTGGAAATAAATCTGAAATATTTATTCTGGACTGTCCGACACGAGGTATTGATATTGGTGTAAAGGCATTTATGTATCAGTTAATGTATCAGCTGAAGCAGGAAGGAAAATCCATTATTATGATTTCAGAAGAGCTTCCAGAGCTGATCGGTATGAGCGATAAGATCATGATCATGAAAGACGGAAAAGTTCAGAAGACCTTTGATCGATCAGAAAAACTGTCAGAATCATTACTGATCAAAGAAATGGTATAGGAAAGGAGTGGACTTGAATGGAAAAGAAAAAAGAAGAAAGCAGTATTTCCTATACGAATATATTAAATAAGATCATACCTTTCCTTGGACTTGCAATTATGATCATTGTATTTCAGGTCTTTGGTGATGGAAAGCTACTTACTCAGGGAAATATCAAAAGTATTCTGAATCAGTCGGTATATGTTGCAATCATGGCATTTGGTGCGATCTTTGTATATTCCCATGGTGGAATGGATCTTTCATATGGAAGTGTTATTGGATTCAGTGTATTATGTGGAATCCTGATTGGACGGGCAGGAGCACCATTTCCAGTAATTGTCATTGTCAACATTGTATCAGCAGTAGTATGGTTTATGTTGAATGGTATTGTATCCGTCTACTTAAGAGTGTCTCCATTTATTACATCCTTATGTATTATGTATATGTGTCGAGGTATCTTAAATACAGTTTGTGCAAAGGAAAAATATAGTGTTCCGGTGTACATCTATAATTATGATAACTGGACCGTAAAAATTGTTGTGCTGGTTGTGGCTTTTATTATTTGCTATCTCCTGTTCGAAAAGAGCTGGATTGGAAAAGCAAATAAAGCAATTGGTGGAAATCCGCTGGCAGCACAGCAGGCAGGTGTCAATGTGGAACGCACCAAGATGATTGCCTATCTGATCAGTGGCATCACAGTAGGTGTTGGAGGCTTTATCCTGATGGCAAGAGCAGGAAGCGTAAGTACATCAACAGGACAGGGTCTTGAAATGAATGTTATCACCGCATTGGTACTCGGAGGAGTTCCCCTTTCCGGTGGATCAAGGGCAAAGATGATCGGAGCCCTGATCGGAAGTCTTTCCGTAATTGTATTACGTAATGGATTAATAATATTGGGAGTAAATGAACGTGTCATTGAAGGTATTCAGGGGCTCGTGTTGCTGATCATCGTATTCCTGACTTATATCAAGAATAAAGATGGTATATGGCAGTAATGAAAAAAGGAGGAAAAAAGAGTGAAAACTATAATTAAAAAAGTGGTATCTTGTTTACTGACAGTAGCAATGGTATTATCAATGTTTAGCTTCAGCGTATTTGCAGAAGATCAGACAGAAGATCCAGAAACAGCTGCAGTATGGGGCGGACAAAGTGGAGAAGTTTGTGGTGATGAAAACGGTGAATATACAATTGGTGTTGTAATTCATACGACAACAGATTATCTGTGCTCAAAACTGAAAGCATACACAGATTACTTGGGAAAATCTTTTGGCGTTAAATTCACATACTACATTATTGAGAACTTTGCAGATGAAACTTACCTGGCAGGTATCGAAAACTTATGTGCACAGGGTGTAGATGGTATCATTACAACAAACTTCTCAGGAACAGCTGTATTACAGGGTCTGAAGATCTGTGAAGACAATGGCGTATACATGGGAGTAGGCTGGTCTCAGATCGATGATGAAATCAAAGATCAGGTATATGCAAGTGATTACTTTGTAGGCGGTGCTTACGAATCAGAAGTACAGGCTGGTAAAGATATCGTAGAAAGCTTAATCGATGCAGGCTGCAAGAATATCGCACCAATCGGTTATGAACCTGGTATCACATGCCATGACAGACGTTGGCAGGGTATGATGGAAGCTTTTGAAGAGCATCCGGAAATCAAAAAAGCAGGCGAATACAGAGGACTTGAATTTACAAAAGCAGTAGAAGATTATCTGGCAGCAGATGATACAATCGATGGTATCGCTATTACCTTACTTGGTATCGAATATTGTACAGAACCAATCAAATCAGCAGGCAGAGAAGGCGAAGTTAAGATCGCATTCGTTGACCTTTCTGAAACATGCGGCGAAGCACTGGCAAGCGGAACAACTGTATGCGCAATCGGTGGTCAGTATGTAGATATCGTATTCCCATTCATCATGATGTACAATGCGCTGAATGGCACACCACTTGAAAAAACAGAAGTTCCTGTAAACTTCATTACATGCAAGACAGCAGAAGAGTTCGAAAACTTTGAAACATACCTGAATAATGATGGTGTTTACTGCTGGACAGCAGAAGAACTTGAAGATGTTATTGTAAAATACAATCCAGATGCATCTGCAGATACCTTACTGGAAATGGGTGCAAACTACAGCACAGAAGATACAATGCAGAGACATGGTGCGTAATTACTGATCGATAACCGGAAAGGGGAATAAAATGAACACACAATCCACCAAATTGAAAAATGCGATCACAGTAATTTTGCTACCAGTACTGGTGTATCTGCTGTTTTTCATCCTTTCAAGAGGAAAATTTGGAAAATCAGCAACGATTATCATGAACTTTAAACAAACCCTGGTTCCGACGTTAATATCTTATGCAATGTGTTGCAACGTTCTGTGTAACAGGATGGATTTAAGTGCAGGTGCAGTTGTTATGCTGGCAAGCATGTTTGGAGCAAAGATGGTATATTTATACCAGATCAGTCTGCCGGCGTTTGCGCTGCTGGTAGTTGGATCAGGAATTGTACTTGGAGTGATTTCTGGTATTGCTTATATGGTACTTCGTGTGCCGGCAATCGTTACCGCTCTTGGTGTATGTATGATTTATGAAACATTATCTAACCTGACAAGTATTTCCTGGGTAACAGCAATCAGCGGAGAAACTACATTATTAGGACATTTTCCATATTGTGTGATTATATTTGCAGTCATGGCAGTCCTGTTTTACATTATATTTAATTACACAAAGTTCGGATATAATGTAAGAGCTTGCGCAAGCTCTCAGCAGATAGCAAAAAATGGTGGTGTAAATACAAAGAAAACAGCATTTATGTGTTATGTAGTATCTGCAGTATTTCTGGGAGTCGCAGCATTGCTTCGGATTTCAATCCAGGGATCCATTGATACACCAATGTATATGTCAAGTACCAATATTATTTTCAACTGTCTGCTTGGAATCTATGTAGGACTTGCACTGGAACAGTATTGTAACCTGACAATTGGTATTTTCGTAGGTAACTTTGTTTTGAACATGCTGACAAGCGGTCTGATGAGCCTGGGACTGTCCTCCTCTCTTCAGGATACTGCATCAGGAGTATTCCTTTTGATTATTATGATCTATACATACAATAACCAGAGAATACTGGATTATATTCAAAACAAAAAAGAAAAGAAATTACTGGAAAATAAGATAGCATAATAAGTACAGTTAAGTGGCATCCGAGTTGGACTGTGATAGATAAAGAATATCTGTTGCACAGATTCGGGTGCCACTGTATAATTTGGGGTAGACGGCTATCTCACAAACAGACAGAAAGACAGGGTGAGGACATGATAAAAGTACTATTAGTAGATGATGAAAAACTTGCGTTAGAATATATTGAGAATATCATAGATTGGAAAATATACGGGTTTGAACTGGTAGGAGTCATGTCGGATGCCCAGCAGGCACTGAAGGTTTTCAGGAAAAAAAGACCGGATCTGATTATCAGTGACATTTGTATGTATGGTATGGATGGATTGGATTTTGCGGCCGCAATCAGGGAAATTGATCAAAATGTGCACATTCTTTTTTTGTCCGGATATAAAAATTTTGATTATATACAGGAAGCGATACGGCTTGGAATAGATGATTATTTATTGAAAAGTGATATTGATGAAGAAGTTTTTTTAAGTAAAATACTGAAATTAAAAGAAAAGATTGAAAAAGAACATCAAAAACAGAGATATACGCAGAAAGCAATTTTTAAAGAGCTGTTTCTTAAAAATAAAGAAGAAAAAGAATACAAAGAAATATTAAGTGATACAGATTATATCAGTCTGCATAAAAAGTATCATTATCTCATTCTGGCAAGAAGGCGGATTCCGAAGTTTATGGAAGAATTTCTTCCTGGGATTGGCAGTGAAGAATATAATGACGAAGAACTGATTTACCGGATTGTAAACAAAGGAATAGAAAACTTCAGGGTAGAAAAATTTGTCCTGTTTCCAATCAATGAGTATGAGATATTGGTAGTGATGAAAATGGAAAGTAATTTTGTGTCGCAGAAGGAGATCTATGAACAGATTTATCATTTAACCTGCGGCATTTTTAAAGAGATTAATAAGGCAACGGATAATGAATACAACGTGCTGTTTTATTCAAAAGCGTGTGCCATCAGACAGTTTGGACTTTTCTATCGGGAAAATCGCGAACAGATGAATCAGTTTTATGTAAAAAAAGAGGTACAGATTGCGGAATTAGAACTGAGAAGCGACTATGAGAATGAAACAGGAATATCCGAAAATATCACATCCGGACAGGTTGCGGAGATGATACGCAATAACCGGGAAGATGAGATAGAAGGTATGATAGAAAGCATTATGATCGCACTGGAGCAGGAGGATTACGTTACATACCTGTGGTATACGAAAGAGATGATGCTGGCCTTTCGAAGACTGGAGGAAAGTGTAACATCCAGCCGTGGTGCACTGGGATTTGATATCGCAGAAGGTGCAGGAAATTACAACTTGCGTAATCCTTATGAAGTGATCAAATATCTGTCTTATAAACTGGAGGAACTGTCTGAAATATACGGAGAGAAAAAAGGAATCAGTTATTCACAGCCCATTACAAAAGCAATGGAGATCGTGGAAGAGAACTATGGAGATGAAGAACTGTCAGCCAATATCATTGCAAAACAGGTGGGGTTGAGCAATTCCTATTTTTCAACGAAATTTAAAGAAGAGGTTGGAACCGGCATTACGGATTATATTAATACAGTAAGAATCCAGCATGCAAAAAAGATGCTGGATGAGGAAACTTATATGATTTACGAGGTGGCAGAGAAAACAGGTTTTGGTTCCAGTCAGTATTTCAGTAAAATATTTAAGCAGATAACTGGTTTGACGCCAAATGAGTATAAGAGAAAGAAGCAGAAATGAAAAATATGTCCCTGATAAAAAAGATTATATTGGCAGAACTGGCAGTTTTGATTTTGGTATATATAATTGTAGCCTCCATAACGCCAATGGTGGTATATTCTCTGGTCAGCAAGCCAGAGGCACAGGATGCCATGAGCTTTAACAAGCAGGTAGCTATGAGTATGGAACAGCGCTTTGAGGAACTGAAGCGCTTTTCTTCAGTAGTAGCAGAAGATGACGGATTGAACGAGCTATTGAGAATAGGGATAAGTGATAAATCATCATCCAATGACGCAAAACTTAGAATGTATCTGTCGAATATTATTCAAAAAGACGGAGTATCCACCTATCATGTGCTGGGAATGTATCTGGAAGTGGATAATCCGGAAAAGTATGCCACTACCACAGTCGGTCTGTCAGACAATCTGAAATCTTATATTCAGGATCAGGTAATGCCGGAATATATAGCTGATGACAGAGACAGTGATTTTATAGAACCATTTGTATTTTCCACGGATGATAATAAATCTTCCTGGTTTGGAAATGCATTCACAAGGGGCTACGGATATATTACCAGATATAATAAAAATGGAGTAACTGGAAGGCTGGTGATTATATCCTCTTATGATGAGATTGTTTACATCGTAAACAATCTGAGCAGTTACAGTAATGATTACGTATTGCTGACAAGAGACAGACATGCAGTAATACCAAGCATAGAAGATTCAGAGATTGATTACATAGAAATTCTGGATAACTGTAAATTTGGAGATTCTTATCTGGAAGGATATTATATAAGAAAAGATGGTATATTTACTTCCAGAACGATACAGGTTGGCGGCTGGACATTGCTGACTTATATTAGTAAAGAAGAGGTCCTGAAAAGAAATACTACGCAGAGCTATATGATTCTGATCAGTGTCGGGCTTTTTGGAATCATTACGATCTCAGCAACCATACTGGTTCTCAGAAAGTTTATTGCACCGTTAAAGGAAGTGTCCGGGCAGATGGAGATCATTGCCGGCGGTAATTTCGGTGTACGGGTACCGATTGAGTCCGGAGATGAGATTGGACAGGTGGGTGTATCTTTCAATATTATGGCAAGTAAACTGGAAGAGATGATCGGGGAAATCATAGAGAAAGAGAAAATTGAACAGAGAATGCGATATAGTCTTCTTGTATCCCAGATAGATCCACATTTCATATACAACACCATGAATACCATTACATATCTTGCGCAGAAAGGAAGAAACGAAGATGTAATTATTGTGAATAAAGCGATGATCGAGATTCTTCGTGATCGTCTGCGCATAGAGATCTCGGAAGTATATGATACAGTACAGCAGGAACTGAATGTAGTAGAAAAGTACCTGATTATTCAGAAATACCGTTTCAATGGAATGTTTAAAGTAAAGACACAGATTGAAGATGGAGTGCGGGAGTGCCTGATCGCAAAGAATATTCTTCAGCCACTGGTGGAAAATGCGCTTGCTCATGGAATTATGGAAAATAAAGATGAGAATGGGGAACTTCTCGGAGGCTGCATCACAATTACCATAAAAAAGAATAGAGAGTATCTGTTTCTGGAGATTGCAGATAACGGAACCGGTATGTCCCAGGAAAGAATTCAGGAAATATTAAATGATGAGGGAAAGAGAGCGAGAGGAGAACACATCGGTATACGAAACATCAAAGAACGCATCAAATATATTTATGAGAATAAGGCAGAGATCACCATATGGTCCGAAATAGAAATGGGCACAAAAGTCATGCTGAAGCTTCCGGTAAATGTGGAAGAAGGGAAAAACGGGAATACCAGAGTGGGAGAACTCTGTGATACCAGGATGGATCTGCTGACGCAAAACAGATAAAAAATGAGCCACCCGTTTTGTGGTGTGCTACTGGTGTGCTACCCGTCAAGAGAACAATGAAAAATAATAATTTTTCTCCGTCAGCCTATTAACCGGCTGGCGGTATTTTTATGCTGCTTTCAACGTAAGTTCATGAAAGGCCATCGGTGTCATTATATGCAACTTACGCTGTAGTCGTCGGTTGTTATAGTATTCAATATAGTCTTGGATGCTTTGGATTAATTCTTCTTTTGATGTAAAGCGTTTCCCATAATACATTTCCCGTTTTAAGATTCCCCAAAATCCTTCCATTGGTCCATTGTCAATACAGTGTGCAACTCTGGACATACTTTGTTTCATATGATGTTTCTTCAGCCGACTATAAAATGCCTGACTGGTATATTGGAATCCCCGGTCCGAATGAAAAAGCGGATGCGCATCAGGCTCTGCCGTTACCGCCTGATCAAATGTATCCATAACGAGGGAATTATCATTATGCGCGCTGATTTTATACGAAACAATTCTGCGGTCGCACAGATCAAGAATCGCGCTTAAATATATTTTGTGTACTTCTACCCCTATATAATATTTGAACTCTGTTACATCTGTCAGCCATTTTTCATTCGGTTTATCTGCGTGAAACTCCCGATGAAGAAAGTTTTTCGCAATGTGGGAAGGATTCCTGTCTGCTTTCGTACAGCTCTTCGGTTTCCATTTGATAGATGACTGTATTCCGATTTTCCGGCAGATTCTCAGGATCCTCTTATCATTGGCAGGAATCCCATAATTTACAGCCAGTTCATCACGGATACGCCGATACCCCATATCTGGATGCAGCTGATGTATTTCCCTGATAATATCGGCAATCTGTTCATTCCTGATCTCATTGTCACTTTTTGGATGTTTCAGCCATCGGTAATAAGAAGAACGAGTAATTCCAAGGTATCTGCCCATTTGTCTGACAGGATATCCCTTTGATTTGGACAGTTCCCTGATTGCCTGATATTCACATAATTTATGTATTAAAGAAAGC
>NZ_JAOQKE010000002.1:372632-373092 GCF_025567005.1 Muricoprocola aceti | reverse complement strand
GAATACAGACAGAATTAAAAAGCGGAACATACAGACCACTACCAGTTCGAAGAGTGATGATTCCAAAACCAGACGGAAGTCAGAGACCACTTGGAATACCATGTGTGAAAGACCGAATTGTGCAGATGGCTACAAAGATAGCAATAGAGCCCGTATTCGAAGCGGACTTTAAGGACTTTTCCTACGGATTCAGACCGAAGCGTAGTGCAAAACAGGCACTAGAGGTAGTCAGAAAAGCATGCAACAACAAAGGTTACTACGTGGTAGATGCAGACATCGAAAAGTTCTTTGACAACGTAAATCAAGATAAGCTAATGGCGCTTATTGAGTTAAGAATCTCAGATAGAAGAATCCAAAAACTCATAAGGCAGTGGCTGAAATCAGGGATTCTCTATGGGGACATCCTAGAAATAAGCGAACTGGGAACGAGCCAAGGCTCGGTTATTTCGCCATTATTAGC
>NZ_JAOQKE010000002.1:368328-372576 GCF_025567005.1 Muricoprocola aceti | reverse complement strand
AATATCTACTTGAACACGCTAGACCGACTGTGGGAAAAGTATGGACTTACCCACGGAATACTCGTAAGGTATGCGGATGATACTGTAATCATTTGCAAGAACAAGAAAAGTGCAAACCATGCATTGACACTGTTGCAGTACATCATGGGAAAACTGGACTTGAAACTACATCCTGTTAAGACGAAGATTGTATGTATGTGGGACGGACAGGAAGGCTTTGACTTCCTGGGAATGCATCACAGGCGTATGACAACAGAGACGAGACAGGGAAACACTTTTCAAGAGACCTATCAGTACCCAAGTCGAAAGGCAATGAAAAAGATGAAATCTGCAATAAAGTCGAACGTGAATAGTAGAAGTCTACTGGTAGCAAGCGAAGAGGATTTAATAAAGAATCTGAATCCGAAGATAACAGGGTGGAAGAACTATTACACAACAAAGACAAGTGGTAAATGGATGCAGGCACTTGACTGGTACATTATATGTACCTTTACGAGATGGTACAACAAGAAACATCAGAGACGTAACCATATGTCAAAGGTGGGATATGTGAGAAGCACCTTATATGAAAAAGGCTTAAAAAGAATGGCTACGGCATGACGTAATGCTGTAGAAAGAAGAATGTCGGAAAGCCGTGTGAGGGAGAACCTCATGCACGGTTTGATGAGGGGAAAGAGGGCAAAGCCCTCTAACCTACTCTACTGGAAATTCATCCTTATATGTATCTTGCGAATTTGCAAAAAATGCATTATGATAATGGGTATACGTAAAAAATGTGATGATTCAGAAGAAATGGATATAAATTCTTCTGAGTAATTGAAAAAATGGAGGAAAAGGATGATTTCTGGACAGGTAATACAGAATGCTATTGACGAATTAAAAGCAATTACCCGAGTAGACTTATGTGTATTAGATACAGATGGGAATCAGGTTGCTACTACTTTTACAGATGAACAGCCGGATGTTTCCAGTATTGAATTATTTGTACAGTCACCGGCAGACAGTCAGGTGATGCAGGGATGTCATTTCTTTAAGATTATGGATAATCAGATACCAGAATATGTGCTGGTAGCGAGAGGGAATGGAGAAGACGGTTATATGATCGGAAAGATCGCTGTCAGTGAGCTGCACAATCTGATGGTAGCGTATCATGAAAAGCAGGATCGCAACAGCTTTATCCAGAATGTGTTGATGGATAATATGCTTCTTGTGGATATCTATAATCGTGCAAAGAAGCTTCACATAGATATTGAAGCCAAACGAGTGGTTTATCTGATTGAAACAAAGCAGGAGCAGGATAGCAGTGCGCTGGAACTGGTGAGAACCCTGTTTGCAGGAAGCAGCCGAGACTTTATCACAGCCGTAGATGAGAAAAATATCATTTTAGTGAAGGAATTAAAACCAGAAGAAGGATACGAGACCGTAGAACAGACGGCAAAGATGCTGCTGGATATGTTGAATAGTGAAGCTATGTCTAAGGTACGGATTGCTTATGGAACTATGATCTCTGAGATCCGTTTCCTGTCCAAGTCTTATAAAGAAGCAAAAATGGCACTGGATGTAGGAAAGATTTTCTACGAAGAGAAGAGTATCATTGCATATAATACACTGGGTATTGGTCGCCTGATTTATCAGCTGCCGATTCCACTGTGTGAGATGTTCATGAATGAAGTATTTGGAGGCGAACTGCCGGAATCTCTGGATGATGAGACATTGATGACTATCAACAAGTTCTTTGAAAACAGCCTGAATGTGTCTGAGACATCCCGACAGCTCTACATTCACAGAAATACGCTGGTTTATCGTCTGGAGAAGATTCAGAAGAGTACTGGTCTGGATGTGCGTGTCTTTGAAGATGCATTAACATTCCGGATTGCATTGATGGTTTCCAATTATATGAAATATATGGAACGAAATACGTTCTAATAAATTTTAAAGAGGAGATAGGATATGGTGAAATTATATGATGGTGGCGTCTATCTGGTGAATGGAACCGAGATTGTAGAAGACAATCGAGACGCACAGGAAGTATTAACCAGTAAAACAGGATATGCAGTATCCAGAGAAGAAGCTGCAAAGAATACAATTGCGTACCGCATTTTACAGGCACACAATACTTCTGGCAGCATGGAGAAGCTGCAGATTAAGTTCGATAAACTGACTTCTCATGACATTACATTTGTTGGTATTATTCAGACTGCAAGAGCATCTGGGCTGGAGAAGTTTCCGGTGCCTTATGTACTGACCAACTGTCATAACAGCCTTTGTGCAGTTGGTGGAACCATCAATGAAGACGACCATATGTTTGGACTGACCTGTGCCAAGAAGTATGGTGGAGTCTATGTACCTCCTCATCAGGCAGTCATTCATCAGTTTGCCAGAGAGATGTTGGCTGGCGGTGGAAAGATGATTCTGGGATCTGACTCCCATACCCGTTATGGTGCGTTGGGTACGATGGCCATGGGAGAAGGCGGACCGGAGCTGGTAAAACAGCTGCTGAACAAGACATATGATATTAATATGCCGAAAGTAGTCGGTGTGTACCTGACAGGAAAGCCGGAAAAAGGTGTAGGGCCTCAGGACGTGGCACTGGCTATTATCGGAGCGGTATTCGGAAATGGCTATGTGAACAACAAAGTAATGGAATTCGTAGGACCAGGTGTGGAAAACTTAAGTGCAGATTTCCGTATCGGTATTGATGTTATGACGACAGAGACCACCTGTCTGTCCTCAATCTGGAAGACAGATGATCAGATTAAGGAATTCTATGAAATTCACGGAAGAAGCGGAGACTATGAGGAACTGAATCCGGGAGCTGTGGCTTACTATGATGGTATGGTATATGTGGATCTGTCTCAGGTAAAACCGATGATCGCCATGCCGTTCCATCCAAGTAATACGTATACGATTGAGGAATTAAATGCGAATCTGGATGATATTCTTCTGGATGTGGAAAAGCGTGCGAAGGTGAGCCTTGGCGGAGCTGTTGATTTTACCCTGAGAGATAAAGTGCGCGATGGAAGAATGTATGTAGATCAGGGAATTATCGCCGGATGCGCCGGTGGTGGTTTTGAAAATATCTGTGCAGCAGCAGATATCCTGAAGGATGCTTATATTGGAGCAGATGAGTTTACTTTGAGCATTTATCCGGCAAGTACACCGATCTATATGGAACTGGCAAAGAATGGACGTCTGGCAGATCTGATTAAGACCGGAGCCATTGTAAAGACTGCATTCTGCGGACCATGTTTTGGTGCCGGAGATACTCCTGCCAATAATGCATTTTCCATTCGTCACTCTACCAGAAACTTCCCGAACCGTGAAGGCAGCAAGCTGCAGAGTGGACAGATCGCTTCCGTAGCACTGATGGATGCCCGTTCTATTGCAGCCACTGCAGCGAATAAGGGATATCTGACGGCGGCAACGGATGTGGATGCACACTTTACCAATCCGAAGTATTTCTTTGACAGTAGTATTTATGCACATCGTGTCTTTGACAGTAAGGGTGTGGCAGATCCGTCTGTAGAGATCAAGTTTGGCCCGAATATTAAAGACTGGCCAGAGATGCCGGCATTGACAAAGCATCTGATGCTGAAGGTGGTTTCTGAGATTCATGATCCGGTTACTACAACCGATGAGCTGATTCCATCTGGTGAGACATCATCTTATCGATCCAATCCGCTGGGACTGGCAGAGTTCACCTTATCCAGAAAGGATCCGGCATACGTTGGACTGGCCAAAGAAGTACAGAAAGCAGAAAAAGCGAGAGAGGCCAATGAATGTATGGGAGATGCACTTCCAGAGCTTCGTCCGATTATGCATAAAGTAAAAGAAGTATATCCAGATGCATGTAAGGAAACAGTGGGTGTGGGAAGTACCATCTTTGCAGTGAAACCAGGTGATGGATCCGCCCGTGAACAGGCTGCATCCTGCCAGAAAGTATTAGGCGGCTGGGCAAATATTGCCAATAGCTATGCAACGAAGAGATATCGTTCCAATCTGATCAACTGGGGTATGCTTCCATTTCTGATCGAAGAAGGAGATCTGCCATTTGCCAAGGGAGATTACATCTTTGTTCCGGAGATTCGCAAGGCAATCGAAGATAAGGCGACCGAGATAAAAGCATACGTGGTAAAAGAAAATGAAATGAAAGAATTTACTCTGAAAATGGGCGAGCTGACAGAGGATGAGAGAACCATCATCCTGAAAGGATGCCTGATCAATTATTATAGAGGATAAAGAAGACCA